>CAZZWJ010000028.1:0-7274 GCA_964657875.1 uncultured Solirubrobacteraceae bacterium | reverse complement strand
CCCCCCCGGCCCTTGCCCAGCGCGTTGTCGGCGAACGTCTCGCCGTCCTCGGGGGGCAGGGTCACCCAGTCGGCGAGCGGCTGCGCGTGCAGGCCGACGGGGCCGAGCAGCCGGTCGAACTCCCGCACCTTGTGCGGGTTGCGGGTCGACAGCACGAGCGCGCCCGGGTCGGCTTCGGTCATCCCGCCGCACCCCGAACCCCCGCCGCCTCCTGCACCGTCGCCGTCTGCACCGCCCGCAGCCGGGAGATCCCCACCGCCGCGAGCTCCAGCAGCGCGTCGAGGTGGGCCCGTGACAGCGGAGTGCGCTCGGCGGTCGC
Source organism: uncultured Solirubrobacteraceae bacterium (assembly GCA_964657875.1). Classification (GTDB taxonomy): domain Bacteria; phylum Actinomycetota; class Thermoleophilia; order Solirubrobacterales; family Solirubrobacteraceae; genus Palsa-465. The sequence goes on along the minus strand of CAZZWJ010000028.1, from coordinate 6,955 downwards.
CTGGACCTCGATCAACCCGCCGTCACCGGTCATCACGACGTTGGCGTCGACCTCGGCGGTCGAGTCCTCGGAGTAGTCGAGGTCGAGCAGCGCGTGACCATCGACGATCCCCGCCGAGACCGCCGCGACGGTGCCGGTGAGGGGCGCGTGCGGGAGCCGCCCCTCGGCGACGAGCCGATGCAGCGCCAGCTCGAGCGCCACCATCCCCCCGGTGATCGCCGCGCAGCGGGTGCCGCCGTCGGCGGTGAGCACGTCGCAGTCGATCGTCACCGTCCGCTCGCCGAGGGCCGCGAAGTCCACGACCCCCCGCAGCGAGCGACCGATCAGCCGCTGGATCTCGACCGAGCGGCCGTCGGGCCGCCCGCTGGAGATGTCACGGGGCTTGCGCCGGCCGGTGGAGGCCGGGAGCATCCCGTACTCGGCGGTGACCCAGCCCCGGCCCGAGCGCGCCATCCAGCGCGGGACCCGATCCTCGACCGAGGCAGTGCAGATGACCCGGGTCTCGCCGACGGTGATGAGCGCCGAGCCGGTGGCGGTGGCCACGAAGCCGGCCTGGATCGTCACCGGTCGCAGGCCGTCCGCCGCCCGCCCGTAGGAGCGCTGCGCCGCCGCCGTCGCGACGCCCGAGCTCGCCCGCGCGCCACCGACCCCGCCAGCCACCCCAGCCACCCCATCGACCCCGCTCATGCGCTCGCCCCGGCCACGACCCCGGGGGCCAGCGACACGTGGGTGACCTCCCCGAGCGGCATCTGCAGAAACCGGCTCCCCAGCTCCGCGAACGCGTCCGCTTCGCCGGTGCAGCGGAACCGGTAGCTGCCCTCGCCGTCGCGCGGGTTGAGCAGCTCGCGCGCAGCGAGCGCCCGCTCGACCGACCGCGTCACCGCGAAGCCGCTGGTGACGAGCGTCACCCCGCGGCCGAGCATCCGCTGGAGCATCGGCGCGATCAGCGGATAGTGGGTGCAGCCGAGGATCACCGTGTCCACCGCGGCGCTGCGCAGCGGCGCGCAGTACCCGCGGACGATCTCCACGAGCGTCTCGTCGAACGGGAAGCCGGCCTCGATGATCGAGGCGAGATCCGAGCAGGCGACGCTCGTGAGCAGCACGTGGGGATCGGCGGCGCGGATCGTCGTCGCGTACGCGCCGCTGGAGACCGTCGCCGGCGTCGCGAGCAGGCCGATCCGTCCGCTGTGGGTGGCCGCGACCGCCTGTTGGGCGGCGGGGGCGAGCACACCGATCACGTCGACGTCCCGTCCGGTCGCGTCGAGATGGTCTGAGAGGATCCGCAGCGCCGCGGCGCTCAGCGTGTTGCAGGCGACGACGAGCAGCTTCGCGTCGATCGCGAGCAGGTGCTCGGCGATCTGGACCGCGAACGCGCCGAGCTCCCGCGGGGAGCGGCTGCCGTAGGGCATCCGCGCGGTGTCGCCCAGGTACACGTAGTCCTCCGCGGGCAGCGAGACGAGCAGATCGTGCAGGACGGTGAGCCCCCCGACCCCGGAGTCGAAGACGGCGACGGGATCCGCGGCGCGCATCGCCCCATGGTGGCAGAGCGCCCGGCGCGCGCTATCACTCCCACCACCCCGTGATCCGCGCCCTGATCGTCACCAACATGTGGCCGACCCCCGATCGGCCGGCGCTGGGCAGCTTCGTCTCAGACCAGGTGGACGCGCTGCGCGCGACCGGCGAGGCCGAGATCGAGGTGTGCGCGTTCACCGGCGGCGGGGGGGATCCCCGCGGCTACCTCCGTGCCGGTGCCCGCATCGCCGCCCGACACCGCACCCGCGGGGTCCACGACGTGGTCCACGCCCACTTCGGCCTCACCGCCTGGCCCGCGCTCGCCGCCCGGGGTCAGATCCACGCGGTGACGCTGCACGGCACCGATGTCGTGCACCCCCGCTCCCGCGCCCTCACGCTCGCCGCGCTCCCGTGGCATCAGCTCGTCGCCGTCGCCTCCGCCCAGCTCGCCGCGCTCATCCCGCGTCGCGCGACCCGCGGACGGCCCCCCGTGATCCTGCCCACGGGCGTCGCCCTGGACCGCTTCGCCCCCCAGGACCGCGCCGATTCACGCCGGGCGCTCGGGCTCGATCCCCGCGGGCGCTACCTGCTGCTCGCCGCTGATCCCACCCGCCCGGAGAAGCGCGCCGACCGGGCCCGCGCACTCGCCGACGCCGCCGGCGCCCGGCTGCTCACGCTCGGCGCCGTCCCCCCCACCGAGGTGGCGACCTGGATCAACGCCGCCGACGCCGTCCTGGTCACCTCCGAGCGCGAGGCGTTCGGGCTCGCCGCGCTGGAGGCGCTCGCCTGTGAGACCCCGGTGCTCTCCACCCCGGTCGGAGTCGCTCCCGACGCGCTCGCCGGCCTGCCCGGCACGCTCTGTGCGCCGTTTGACGTGGCGGTCTGGCGCGCCCACCTCGACGATCTGCCCGAGCGGCTCACCGGCGGGCGCGAACGGGTCGCGCCGTACTCGAGTGCCGCCTGCGCCCGCGCGGTCATCGAGGCGTGGCGGGCGACGCTCAGTCGCTGAGCACCGGCCACCAGCGCGAGAGGAACTCCCGCGCCTCGCGCACCTCCGGACCCCAGTCGCGGCTCCCGACGCCCGGGCCTGCTCCCGAGCCCGCCAGCGCGCCCATCGCGGCCACCACCGCCGGCCCCAGGGCGGTGAGCGAGTACCCGCCCTCCAGCACCGCCGCCGTCGGCGCCCCCACCGCCGCCCCCGCCGCGCGCAGCGACGCCGTCATCGCCGCAAACCCCTCGAGGCTCACCTCACACTCGGCCAGCGGATCGTCGGCGGCCGCATCGAAGCCCGCGGAGACGAGCAGCAGCTGGGGGGCGAACGCCCCTGCGAGCGGCCCGGCGACACCGTCGATCATCCCCGTGAAGACCGCGTCCCCGGAGCCCGGCGCGACCGGCAGGTTGACGCAGTAGCCCGCCCCCGCGCCGGAGCCGACGTCTTGGAGCGGGCCCGTCCCCGGATACAGCGGCGACTGGTGCACGGAGACGAACAGCACCCGCGGGTCGTCGTGGAACGCCGCGTTGGTCCCGTTGCCGTGATGGACGTCGTAATCGACGATCATCACCCGCTCCAGCCCGAGCTCGTCGAGCGCCATCCGCGCGGCGACCGCGACGTTGTTGAACAGGCAGAAGCCCATCGGCCGGTCGGGCTCGGCGTGATGGCCGGGTGGGCGATGGATCGAGATGCCGGTGGGAGCATCGCCGGCCACGACCCGCCGCACGAGCGACACCGCGCCGCCGGCGGCATGGCGGGCCGCCGCCCAGGATCCCGGCGAGACGACCGTGTCGGCGTCGATCCGCCCGCCCCCGGCCTCGGCGAGCTCGCGGATCGCGGCGACGTAGCGGCCGGGGTGGACCGCGCTCAGCAGCGCCTCGGGGCACGGAGTCGAATCCAGGCGGGTGTACCCGCACCAATCCACGTCGCGCAGCGCCTGCTCGATCACGGTCATCCGCGCCGCCGACTCGGGGTGGGAGCCGGTCTCGTGCCCGTGTGAGGACGGATGGGAGAGCAGCACGGGCGCGGGCGTCATGGGGGGCCACCCTACCGGCGCATCCCGGGCGCGAGGCCCTTACTCTTCACCGCCTGGAGAGAGCACGCCGGCTTTGCCGTGCCTTTTTTCGGCTTAATGCCCGGTTAACACCCGTGCACGGACCAGCTTCACGAGACCGGCGGATACTCGACGTCAGCCACAGACTCGGCGTCCGCAGGGACGTCAGCGACGTTGATGGAGGTCCCCCATGTACCGGTTCAGCAGAGCGATCTACCGCGAGCTCGCCCCCGAGATCCTCGAGGATCCGCACGCAGAGCACATCCACGCCAACCACGAACGGGTGCTGCGCGCCTGTGAGGCGTCGGTGGAGCGACTGGCCAACGACCGCCACTACTTCGCCCACCCCTCCCGGACGCTGTTTCACGACATCCGCGCGTACTTCCCGATGAGCGCCCAGCCGCGGGTGCTGCACGTCGTCGAGCGCTACCTCGGGTTCGCCGACGAGTTCCTCACCGCCCAGAAGCCGAGCGGCTTCGATCTGAACGGCAACCCGTTGCAGTGCCGGGCGAGCACCCGCAAGGGCACCCCCTGCCAGCGGATGCCGCTCGCCCACAACGGCTACTGCCCGTCCCACCAGCATCTCGCCGAGACCGAGGATCTGGAAATGGCGGCGTAGGCAGGGAGGGCAGGGCCGCATTCGCGGCCCCGGTTCACGTGAGTTGATGACGGTCCGGGGCGCAGCCGGGGAACGGGCCGTCATCATCGGGTGCATGACCAAGATCGCTTTCCTCGGCCTCGGGATCATGGGATCCCGGATGGCCGCCAATCTCCGCCGCGCCGACCACGAGCTCACCGTGTGGAACCGCACCACCGCGACGGCCCGGGCGTTCGCCGACGAGCACGGCGCGACGCTCGCCGACACCCCCGCCGAGGCGGGATCCGAGGCCGAGATCGTGTTCACGATGGTCGTCGACGGCCCCCAGGTTCACGAGATGCTGCTCGGTGACCAGGGTGCCGTCGCCCACGCCGCACCCGGCACCCGGTTCGTCGACTGCTCGACGATCGGGCCGGCGGCGACCCTGGTGATCGGCGAGGCGCTGGACGAGCGCGGCCTCACGCTGATCGACGCGCCGGTGACCGGCTCCTCCCCCAAGGCGCAGGACGGCACCCTGACGTTCATGGTCGGCGCGTCGGACGAGCAGTTCGCCGCGGTGGCGCCGGTGCTGGAGGCGATGGGCGAGCTGATCGTCCACTGCGGACCCCGGGGACAGGGTCAGATGGTGAAGCTGCTCAACAACGCGATCGCGATCTCCAATGCGACGACGCTCGCGCAGGCGCTGATCGTCGGCCGTAAGGCGGGCGCCGACATGGAGGCGATGGTGAAGGTGATCGCCTCCGGCGCAGCCGGCTCGACGATGGTCGACCTCAAGTCAAAGCCGATGCTCGAGCACGACTACTCGACGTTGTTCAAGCTCGAGCACATGCTCAAGGACGTCACCCTGTGCCTGGCCGAGGGTGAGCGCCTGCAGGTCCCGTTCGCGAGCGCCGCGTTCGCGCACGAGGTGCTGCTCACCGGCATGGCCCGCGGCCATGGCGCCGATGACTTCGCGGCGATCGTCGAGGGCCTGGAGGCGCTCGCCAACGTGACCCTCTAGTGCTGTCTACGCTGGCGTAGCTTTGACCGTCCATGTGGATAGTCGATGCTTATTTGCAGGGATATTTTGCGATTTCACATAATCGACGTACAATCCCGCAGGGCTTCGGTGCCCGTCTTTTCCACAAGCCCCGCACCGGGTCTCACCCATCCAAATAGTCGTCCCAGGTCCCTTAACTTATGCCGATTGCTTTTAAAGAATGGGCCGTAACCGTGCGGGCGCTCGCCGAAGGTGAGCAGCTGTTGACGCTTCGCAAGGGCGGCATCCGTGAACCGGAGAAGCACTTCAAGCTCGATCACGAGCGCTTCTTCCTCTACCCCACATTCGACCACCAGCGGGCCGACCTGGTCCGTGAGTCCCACCGCCCGGAGTTGGCGCGAGCCCTCGAGGAGGGGGTCTGGGCTGACGGTGAGCCTCACCCTCAGGCTTTGGACCGGGGCGAGGATCTCGCCCAGCCCGACCGGGTCCGCATCCGCGCGTGGGCGGAGGTGGCGGCGCACTTCACCGTCACCGACCGTCGCGCCGTGGACGCGCTCTCGCCGTTCTACGTGTGGACTCCGGACTACGCGGAGAAACGGCTGGCCTGGAAGCGCCGCCATCCCCTCCACGTGATCCTGCTGCGCACCTACCGCATCCCGCGGCCGGTGACGGTCAAGGTCCGCGCCGAGTACGGCGGCTGCCGGTCGTGGCTGGAGCTGACCCGCGACCTGCCGTTCGAGGGCACCCCGGTGCTCTCCGACGAGGAGTTCGAGCGGGCCACCGAGGCGATCGCCGCGATCGCGTCCGACCGCCAGCCGGTCCTCGTCTGATCGACCGCAGCCGCGTGATCCCGCCCGTGGCCGGACGTCGGCCCGGGCGGGGGCGGTTGTGGGGTCAGGTCACATCCGGAGGCGTGCGCTCGATGTCCCGGGAGGCCGGCTCGGTGGTCTGGGAGCTCGGCTAGATGGCCTGGGAGCAGTCGAGCTCGGCGTCGTTCCGGGCCCGCCACGGGTCCGCCGACGCGGCCGACGCCCGGCGGGTGCTGCTGTCCCTGGAGCACGTCCGCGTGCAGCTGCAGCAGTCCTTCGCGCGGGTTCCCGACGAGATCACCGTCGTGCTGCACACCCATCCGGCGCAGCTCATGCTGTCCAATCCCGTGATCGCGGCGGGCTGGCTGCTCTGCGACGCGACGAGCCGGCGCTACGTCGCGGGCTGGGCGGGGCGGCGCGAGCTGCACGTGCTCTCCCCCCGGGCGCTGATCGCCCGCGGCGGCGGACGAGACCGGATCACCGGCTCGCGGGAGATGCTGCGGCTGTCGGCGGCGGCACTCTACGCCCGGCGGGTCATCGGTGAGAACAACGCCGACCTGGAGCGTCGGCCGCCACCGCTGCGACCACTGACGGCGCTGCGCTGGGCGTGGCTTCTGGAGGGCGGCGGGCGGTGGCTGGCGGGGCAGACCGCGCATGCCCATCCCGCGATCGCCCGGCGGTTGCGCAACGGCTCCCGTCCGTCGTTTCCGCCCGGCTCCCGGGACGCGCCGCTGCTCGGCGGCACCGTCCACGAGCTCCTGCGCGCACGGGAGGGTGACGCCGCGGTCACCCGCCTGCTCACAACGCTGCCCGCCCAGGGTCCGCAGTGGGCGATCGAGCGGGCGTTCGGCGCCCGGTTTGAGAACATCGACGCCGAATGGCGGTCCCATCTCGCCCGGATCTCCGCCGGGTAGCGGTGATTTCCATGCGGCCTCGCCCGCGCGCATGCGGGGAGCTTTCATGGCGCTGAGCGCCATCAAGGTTCCCCACCCCACCATCGAGGTTCCCCACC
>CAZZWJ010000027.1:0-16251 GCA_964657875.1 uncultured Solirubrobacteraceae bacterium | reverse complement strand
ATCGAGGTTCCCCACCCCCACCCCCCATCCGGCACGGATGCGGGGAGCTTTCGTGGCGCTGAGCGCCATCAACCTTCCCCACGGGTCAGCCGACGACGAGCGACATCGCCCAGATGACCGCGGCGACCGCCGCCAGCGCCCCGACCAGCCCCAGCAGCAGCGGCCACGGTCGCACGACCGCCCGGCGCGCCGCCTCTCCGGGATCGATCAGCCGGGCGTCGAGCAGCGCCTCACGGGCGATGTCGACCCCGGAGGCGGCGACCATCACGTCCCTCGGGCCGGCGAACAGCATGTCGGGGACGTCGAAGCCGGGACTGCGGCGCAGCAGGCTCGGCACCCCCTCCTCGAGCAGCAGCCCCTGCAGGAACTCACCCTCGCCCTGATTGCGCACCCACGCGACCTTCACCAGCGGCCCCTCGGCCAGCTGGGGCTTGATCAGCCGCGCGCGCCGGCGCCGCTCGGTGACCGCCGCGGACTCCGGCGGCGCCGGCGCCGCCGCCTCGACGTCGTGCACGAGCGGCAGCCCGCACCGTTCACAGAAGCGCTCGTCGGCCTCACCGAGCGCCCCGCACCCCGGACAGACCAGCAGGGCCTCCGGGGCGCGGGCCATCCCTACGCGGGCCTCACGCGAGCACGTCCGGTGGTCCCACCAGCGGTGGCTGCGCTCAGACTCACTCGTCGACCTGCAGCGGCTGCTCGACGACCTGGCCGTCGGTGATCTCGAAGATCCGCGCCGTCGGCTCGGGTCCCGCGAGCCCGAAGATCAGCCACTGCACCCCGGGCCAGCCGGCGGCGAAGTTGATGTCGGTCTGCGAGGGATAGGGCTCTGACCGGGTGTGGGAGTGGTAGATCGCGCCGAATTCGGCGCCGGCATCCTCGATCGCCGTGTAGGTCGCGTAGAGATCCCGGGGGTCGATCACGAACCGCAGCGGGCTGGCGGCGGTGTTCTCGTTGACGTGCACCGTCACCGCGGTCTCGTCCCGGACGGCGACCATGCCGCAGCATTCGTTCGGCGCCTGCGCCTGCGCGTCGGCGAGCATCTCGTCATACAGCGCGCGCGGGATCCGCATGGCCTGCGAGGTTAGTGCAGTGGCTCGCTCACGCGATCCCCTCCACGACGCCGTACGGGATCGCCGCCGCGATCGCCCCCGGGTGACGGGCCTCCTCCAGCAGCGCCTCGTGCTGGGCGTCGGAGGCCATCATCTGGGCCACGAGCACCGCCAGGCGGCCGTCGTGGATCTGCGACAGCGCCACGTAGGCGGCGCCGATCGCGGCCCGCTCGACGTCGACGAGCAGCGTCAGCGCGTCGCCGGGACCGCGCAGCCGGCCGGGGCGACCCGGAATCCGGTGGCGGGCGAGCTCGGCGTCGAGCGCACCGTCGCCGCTCGGGGCCGGCGCCGGGCGCCCCCCCAGCCGGCGCAGCGCCGCGCGGGTGCTCGTCACGTGGGCCTGCTCCTGAGCGCGCACCTCGCCGACCAGCCTCCGCACCGCGGACGGCCGGCCCGCGAGCACCGCCGTGACCCGCAGCTCGCAGGCCAGCGAAAGCTGTTGGGCGGCGAGCAACGGCGTGAGCGCGTCGCGGTCGCCGTCGGTGCTCACGGTGCCCCTGCCGTGCCGATCACGAACGCCGGGCCGAGCGCCGGGCGCCCGAGGGCCTGGCGCAGCGCGGTCACGTGCTGGGCGTCACTGGCGAGGATCGAGGCGGCGCCCGCGCGCAGCGCCCCCGCCGACAGGCGGGGAATCCACCCCAGGTAGCGGGCGATGTGCTCGGACTCGAGCTCGGCGAGCAGGCCGGTCGCCTGAGCGCCGTCGCGGGGGTGACCGATCGCCGGCTCCCCATTCTCCCCCGCCGCGGTCGCGCCGGCGAGCGTGATCAGCTTGGCCAGCGCCCCCGCCTGCTGGATCTCCTCCACGACGAACGCCCGCGCCCACCGCGCCTCGGATGCGGGCAGCAGCGGGATGCACGCGGCGTAGGCGGCGATCGCAGTGCGTTCCATGGCCAGCGCCGCGGTGAGGATCCGGACGTCGTCGCGACGGGCGCCGGCTCCCTGCGGCGCCCGGGTCGCGATCGCCGGGTTCGACGCGGCGATCACCCGCGATCCGCAACCGGCGACGAGCGCGCCCCCGACGGCGGTCGCCCCCGCGGTGATGAGACCCCGGCGCGACGTGCCGCCGGCGCCGGTCACCACCAGACGGTGGAATCCAGGTTCTCGATCTCCTCGATGGGGCGGGTGTAGATCCCCGAGGAGAGGTACTTCCAACCGTCGTCGCAGACGATGAAGACGACGTTGCCCTCGTCGATCTCGCCGGCGATCCGGACCGCGACGCGGGCGATCGCCCCGGAGGAGACGCCCGCGAACAGGCCCTCGACGTCGAGCAGCTTGCGCGTCCAGACGATCGCGTCCTGGTTGGTGACGAAGATCTTGCGGTCCAGCAGCGAGAGGTCGATGATCGGCGGGATGAAGCCGTCGTCGAGTGAGCGCAGACCCTGGACGGGCTCGCCCTGCATCGGCTCGGCGGCGACGATCTTGCACGTGTCGCCGAACTCCTCCTTCAACCGCCGGCCGTTGCCCATCAGGGTGCCGCCGGTGCCGAGCCCGGCGACGAACGCGGCGACGTGGTCGAGCTCCTCGAGGATCTCGAGCGCCGTGCCGTCGTAGTGGGCGCGGGGGTTGGCCTCGTTGCCGTACTGGTAGGGCATGTAGTAGTCGGAGTCGTGCTCGGCCATGTCCAGGGCCTTGGCGACCGCGCCGTTTGAACCCTGCGAGCCGTCGGAGTAGACGATCTGGGCGCCGTACATGCGCAGCAGCTCGGTCCGCTCGGGGGTCACGTTGTCGGGCATCACGACCTTGAGGTCGTAGCCCTTCAGCGAGCAGATCATCGCCAGCGAGATCCCCGTGTTGCCGGAGGTCGGCTCGAGGATCGTCTGCCCGGGCCGGATCAGCCCCTTGGCCTCGGCATCCTCGATCAGCGCCTTGGCGACCCGGTCCTTCACCGAACCGGTCGGGTTGCGCGACTCGAGCTTGGCCCAGATCCGCACCCCGGGCTTGGGGGACAGCTTCTTCAGCTCGATCAGCGGCGTGTGACCGATCGACTGGATCAGATCGCCATAGCGCCCTGCATGGGGCCGGTTACGCAAGATCTCGGCGGCCATCGTGCGAGCTGGCCCTCAGCGGGCTCCGCCGGCCATCGCGGGCAGGATGACGAGCGTGTCGCGGTCGCCCACGGCGGTCTTCAGGCCGTCGAGCACCCGCACGTCCTCGTCGTTCAAGTAGACGTTCACGTAGCGGTTCAGCTCGCCGTCGGCGGTGAACAGCTGGGTCTCGGTCGCCGGATGGTCGGAGACGACCGCGCGCAGGATCTCCTCGACGGAGGCGCCGTCGGCGCTGAGCTCACGCTCGCCGCCGACGGAGGGACGCAGCACGGGGGGAATGCGGATCGTGGCCATGGTGCGAGCCTACCCGGCTTTCAGTGCGCGCCGGCGCAGAACGCCTCGTAATCGGGGAACACACCCATCTCGTCGTCGGAGATCTCGTCGGGCGCGCGTGAGCACACCGGGCAGTCGGGATCACGACGGACCTTGACCTCGGTGAGCGTCGCGGCGAGCGCGTCGTACATGAGCAGACGGCCGATCGCGGGATCGCCCTGGCCGAGGATGAGCTTGATCACCTCGGTCGCCTGCAGCAGGCCCATCGTCCCGGGCAGCACGCCGAGCACGCCGTTGGCCCCGCACGAGGGCGCCAGCTCCGGCGGCGGCGGCGTCGCGAACAGGCAGCGGTAGCAGGGGCCGTCGTAGGGCTTGAACACCGACAGCTGACCGTCGAAGCCGAGGATCGCCGCCGACACCACCGGGATCTGCAGGCGCACCGAGGCGTCGTTGAGCAGGTAGCGCGTGGGGAAGTTGTCCAGGCCGTCGACGATGATGTCGTAGTCGGGCAGGATGTCCATGATGTTCTCCGGACCCAGGCGGACCGGGTACTTCTGGACGTTCACGTCGGGGTTGAGCGCGCGGATCGTCTCCTCCGCGGAGTCGACCTTGCGCACGCCGACGCGGTCGGTCGTGTGGATCACCTGACGCTGGAGGTTGGAGAGGTCGACGGTGTCGTCGTCGACGATCCCCAGGGTCCCGATGCCGGCCGCCGCGAGGTACAACGCGGTCGGCGAGCCCAGGCCGCCGGCGCCGAGCAGCAGCACCTTCGCATCCAGGAGCTTCTCCTGGCCTTCGGTCCCGACCTCGGGAAGCAGCAGATGGCGCGAGTAGCGGTCGCGCTGCTCGGCGGTGAGCGTGCGCGGCTGGTCGACGGCGTAGCCGCGGTCCTTCCACAGCGTGAAGCCGCCGGTCATCGACTCGACGTTCGTGTAGCCGAGATCGTCGATCAGCGTGCGCGCGGCCCACGCCGAGCGGTTGCCCGACTGGCAGTAGAGGATCACGTGCTGGTCGCGGTCGGGTGCCGCGCCCTCGATCCGGGACTCCAGGTAGGACTTGGGGACGTGCCGGGCACCGGGGATGTGGCCGGTGGACCACTCCTCCGCCTCACGCACGTCGAGGACGACCGCGCCGTTTCCGAGCTGATCTCGTACCGCTGACGGGTCGGTCTCCTCGATCCGGCTCTTGATCTGGCGCAGTACCTCTGCTCCGGACGGACTCATCGTCGAAAACACCTCAAAGCGGGTCGGGATTCCAATACTTCATTCAGTATAGCGGCGGTGCGGGGCTCTAGGATCGGCCCGTGACCCGCGCTCCGGCTGACGATATCCAGGCTCCGGGCTTCCTCCCACGCGCGGTCTGGGTCAACACCCGCGGAGTCCGGATGCACGAGCAGCGCGGCCATCCGGTGCTCGTCGAGTTCTGGGATTTCTGTCGCCCCAACTCGCTGCGAACGCTGCCCTACATGACCGCGTGGCATGAGCGCTACGAGGCGGCGGGGCTGCTCGTGATCGGCGTCCACACGGCCGGCTTCCCCCCCGGCGGGTCACCGGAGGCGGTGACCGACGCGGTCGCCCGGCTCGGGATCGAGTATCCGGTGATCGTCGACACCGGCTATGACGTGTGGCGCGACTACGAGAACCTCGGCTGGCCCGCCCGTTACCTGTTCGGCAACGACAACATGCTCGCCTACTACCACTTCGGCGAAGGCGCCTACGCGGAGACCGAGACCGAGATCCGGGCGCTGCTGGGACTCCCCGGCGACGACGGCGCGCTCATGGCGCCGGTCCGGCCCGAGGACGCGCCCGATGCCCGCCTGGTCGTCCAGTCCGACGACGTCGCCGGCCCCTACAGCGGCCCGTATGAGGCCGGCGAGGTGTGGGCGGTCCTGGACGGCGAGGGGACGGTGATCGCCAACGGGGTGCAGATCGCGGTCACGCACCCCGGCCCCTACCGGCTCGTCGCCCATCCGGTGAGCACCGCGGGCGAGCTGACGCTCGAGCTCGGCGACGGCGTCATCTGCCATGCGGTCTGCTTCACCCCCGGCCTCGCCCCCTGAGCGCCCGCCCGGTCCAGCTCACACGGATCTTCCACGCAGCCGACGGGCCGATGCCGACGACGGCGCCATTTCAATCGAGCAGGTTGACGAGCTCCGTCGCGGTCGCCGGGTCATCATCGATCCACGCCGCAAACCCCGCCCGGTAGGGGCTGCGCGCCGGGTCGGTCCCCAGGAGCGAGCCCTCGCGCACCCAACAGCCGGTGTTGAGCAGCGCCGCACCCTCCGGCGTGCGCCACCGCCCCGGATCGTCGCCGGGCAGCGGGCCCGCGCGGTGGGTGTGGCCGAAGACGATCTCGGCGGCGCGCACCCCCAACCGGCGCGCCACCTCCCCCATCGCGACCAGCGGCCCGTCGCGCAGCGCCGCGCGGCTGAGATCCGGCGACAGCGACCCGCTGTGCAGGAACCGGCCCAGGGCCCCGACCGCGACCGGGAACCCGGCCCGCAGCGCGCGGTCGCGCAGACCCCGCCGCGACCGGTCCGACAACGCGCTCCACGCGCGTTCAGAGCTCTTGGTCTCACGCGCGCCGCGAGCCGTCTCGGTGACCGCGTCCAGCCAGCCGTAGAGCGGGCCGAGCACCGCCTCGTAGTCCTCGGCGGCCGTCGGGCCGCGCGCCGGCTCGCGGCTGAGGCGGACCATCAGCCCGGCGCTGAGACGCTCGAGCATCGGGACGGTCGTGTGCCGGTCGCCGTAGTGACCGTGGGTGACCCACACGTCCTCCCGCGGCCACCAGCCCGGATACGCGATCCGGGCGCGGTGAGACCCGAGCGCGCCGAGGACCTCACAGACCGGATCCTCCGCACGGGGGGTCAGCTCGGCGGCGAGACCGAGCGGCTGCGTGGGCTCGCGGCGCTCCAGCGCGGGCACCATGAACCGGTGGTCGTGATTGCCGGCGAGCACCACCACCTCCGCGGACGCCGCCAGCGCCTCGCCGAGCGCGCGCAGGATGACGAGCGCGTCGGGGAGGACGTCGCGCAGCGGTCGCTCGCGCAGCTCCACGACGTCGCCCAGCAGCACCAGCCGGTCGGCGTCGGCGACCGCCCCGCACAGCGCCCGTAGACAACCGGGGTCGGCGAGCACCGCGTGGTCGCCGCGGGCCCCGAGGTGGAGGTCGGAGACGACGAGCGTGCGCACCGGCGCCCGGCGGGTGAAGGCCCTGCGGACGGGCCGCCTAGGCGGCGGCCATCGCCTGGCGGATCGCCTTGGGCAGCATGAAGCGGACGTCTTCGGAGACGACCTCCAGCTCCTGCACGTCCTCGGTGCCCCGCAGGCGGAACAGGTCGACGACCCGCTGGACGAGCTCCTCGGGCGCGCTCGCGCCGGAGGTGATCCCCATCGTCGTCACGCCGGCCAGCCACGCCTCCTCGATCTGACCCTCGTTGTCGATCAGATGCGAGTCGGCGCCGTGCTCGCGGGCGACCTCGACCAGGCGGTTTGAGTTCGACGAGTTGCGGGATCCGATCACGAGTACGAGGTCGACCTCCCGCGCGAGCTGCTTGACCGCGGTCTGACGGTTGGTCGTCGCGTAGCAGATGTCGTTGGTGCGGGGACCGACGATCGCCGGGAAGCGCTCGCGCAGGCGCGCGATGATCGTCTGGGTCTCGTCGACCGACAGCGTCGTCTGGGAGATGTAGGCGACCCGGGCGGGATCCGGCACCTCGAGGGTGTCGACGCCCGCCTCGTCCTCGACGAGCATGATCGAGCCGGGCACCTCGCCCATCGTCCCCTCGACCTCCTCATGGCCCTCGTGGCCGATGAGGATGATCGTGTACCCCTGGGCGGCGAAGCGCTTGGCCTCGACGTGGACCTTGGTGACGAGCGGACAGGTCGCGTCGATCGTGCGCAGGTGGCGCTGGGCCGCGGCCACGTGGACGCCGGGGGCGACGCCATGGGCGGAGAAGACGACCGTCGCGCCCTCGGGAACCTCGCCCTCGGTCTCGACGAAGATCGCGCCCTGCTCGCGCAGCTGCTCGACGACGTGCTTGTTGTGGACGATCTCCTTGCGCACGTAGACCGGCGCGCCGTAGAGCTCGAGCGCCCGCTGGACCGTCTGCACGGCCCGGTCCACGCCGGCGCAGTAGCCGCGCGGGGAGGCGAGCAGGATCTTGTCGGGGTGGGCGATCACCCTCCCGAGTCTAGTGCTCCGGCAGCGCCGCAGGACGCAGGCGCTGAGCCCGTCAGTCGTTGGCGGTGACCGCGTCCAGCACGTCGGCGAACTGCCGGCGGGCGAGCTCACGGCGGGCGGGGATGAACTCGCTGGGGATCCCGTCGACCGGCGGCTGATAACCGCGCAGAACCTGACGGGCGACCGACGCGCGGTGGACCTCGTCGGCTCCGTCGTAGAGCCGCGCCGCGCGTGCGTAGCGGTACATCGCCTCCAGCGGCAGGTCGCACGAGTAGCCGAGGCCCCCGTGGGCCTGAAGTGAGCGGTCGATCACGTCGTGCAGGACCCGGGCGCCGTAGAACTTGATCATCGAGATGTCCATCCGGGCGGCGGCGGCGCCCTCGACGTCCATCCGCCACGCCGCGTGCAGCGTCATCAGCCGGGCCGCGGTCATCTCCGCCTCGGAGTCGGCGATCCAGTTCTGGACCGTCTGATGGCCGGCGAGCACGCTGCCGTGCGACTCGCGGTACAGCGAGCGCTCACACAGCATGTCGAAGGCGCGCCGCGCGACGCCCAGCCAGCGCATGCAGTGGTGGATGCGGCCGGGACCCAGCCGCTGCTGGGCGATCAGAAAACCCGCGCCCTCGGCGCCGAGCAGCGCCTCGGGGCCGAGACGGACGCCGTGATAGGCGATCTCGGCGTGGTTGCCGTAGCGCCCGAAGCTCGTGTCGGGGTGCTCCATCGTGGGGACGTCGCGGATGATCTCCACGCCGGGGGCGTCGGCCTCGACGAGGAACATCGAGGCGCGCTGATGGGGGCGAGCGTCGGGATCGGTGACCGCCATCACGATCAGGAAGTCGGCGATCGAGCCGTTGGTGGAGAACCACTTGTGCCCGTCCAGCACCCAGCCCTCGCCGTCGCGCGTGGCGCGGGTCCGCAGCAGGGTGGGGTCTGAGCCCGCGGTCTCGGGTTCGGTCATCGAGAACGCCGACTTCAGGTCGCCGGCGAGCAGCGGATGCAGGTAGCGGTCCTTCTGCTCGGGGGTTCCGGCGAGCGCGAGCACCTCGGAGTTGCCCGAGTCGGGGGCGGCGTTGCCGAACACGAGCGGCGCGATCGGCGACGAGCCGAGGATCTCGTGCATGAGACCGAGCTTCACCTGGCCGAAGCCCTGGCCGCCGAGCTCGGGATCCAGGTGGGCGGCCCACAGCCCCTGGGCTCGCACCTCGTCCTGCAGCGGAGCGGCGGCGACCCGCAGCTTCTCCCAGCCCAGTTCGGGATAGAGCGTCTCCAGTGGCCACACGCGCTCGCGGACGAACTCGCGCATCCACTGCAGCTTGGCCTCGAACTGCGGCTCGGTGGAGAAGTCCCACGCCATCGCACGCCAGGCTACCTGTCCCGGTAAGCTGGTGCTCCGCGGAGCCGACGGGGAGAGTTTTCACGTGCAGCAGCATCTCGATCGCCTGACCTCGACTGACGCGTCATTCCTGCACCAGGAGGGGCGCTCGTCGCACATGCACATCGGCGGCGTGGCGATCTTCGAGGGCCCGGCGCCCGCGCTCGAGGACTTCCTCACGCATGTCCGCAGCCGCCTGCACCTCGTCCCGCGCTACCGCCAGAAGCTCGTCACGCCCCCACTGGAGACGGGCCGGCCGCTGTGGGTCGACGACCGGGACTTCCAGCTGGATTACCACATCCGTCACACCGCCCTGCCGACCCCGGGCTCGGAGGAGCAGCTGCTGCTGCTCGCCTCGCGGCTGGCCTCCCAGCGGTTGGACCGCTCGCGGCCGCTGTGGGAGATGTGGCTGGTCGAGGGGGTGACCGGCGGACGGTTCGCGATCGTCTTCAAGACCCATCACGCACTCGTCGACGGGATCTCGGGCGTCGACATCGTCGAGGTCCTCTTCGACGCCCAGCGCGAGCCCCCGGCGCCCGACGAGACCCTGGCCCCGTGGGTCGCCGCCCCCGAGCCGTCGAGTCTCGACCTCGTGCTCGCGGGAGCCCGCGGGATGGTGCGCACCGCCGCCGCCCTCACCGCGCGCACGGTGGCCGCCGCCACCCGACCGGGCGCCTCGGCCGAGCTTGTGCGCGACGCCGCCGAAGGTCTCGGTGAGCTGCTGTGGGCGGGGATGAACCCGGCGCCCGAGACGCCGCTCAACGTCGAGATCGGCCCCCACCGCCGCTACGACGCGGTCCGCCAGCGCCTCTCCGACTACAAGGAGGTCAAGAACGCACTCGGCGGCACCGTCAACGATGTCGTGCTCACCGTCGTCAGCGGCGCGCTCGCCGACTGGCTGCACTCACGGGGCGTCCAGACCCGGGGGCTTGAGATGCGCGCGCTCGTGCCGGTATCGGTGCGCAGCGCCTCCAGCCGCGGGACGCTCGGCAACCAGCTCTCGGTGATCCGCGGTCCGCTGCCGGTCTACATCGAGGATCCGGTCGCCCGGCTGCGGTTCGTCAGCCACGCGATGAACGGCCTCAAGGAGTCAAAGCAGGCGGTCGGCGCCGCCACGCTCGTCGCCGTGAACAACCTCGCGCCGCCGACGATCCTCGCCCAGGCCTCGCGCCTGAACTTCTCCACCCGGCTGTTCAACCTGATCGTCACCAACGTCCCGGGACCGCAGCTGCCGCTCTACCTGCTCGGCCGCGAGCTGCAGGACCTGTTCCCGGTCGCGTTCCTGCCCGATCACCACGCGCTCGCGATCGCGATCATCTCCTACAACGGCGCGCTGGACTTCGGCCTGCTCGCCGACTACGACGCCGTCCCCGATGTCGCGGTGATCGCCGAGGGGATCGACCGGGCGCTCGCTCAGCTGCTCGCCGCGGCGCGTGGCGAACGCGCCGAGACGACCGACCACGGGGTCAACGGCGCCTCCGCCGCCGACCGGCCGCCGGCGCCGATCATCCCCACCGAGCATCGGCGGGCGCGGCGCGGGCCGGCCGCGGACATGCGCGCCAAGCGCACCCCGGCCGCCAAGCGCTGAGCGCTACGCGGCGCCGCTGCCGGGTCGCAGCGACCCGACGGTGAGCTGGGGCTCGGGGGTGGCGACCGAGCAGGCCCCGGCGCGATCGCCGTTGCCGAGGTGCAGGAAGAGCGCGCCCGCGACGCCCACCGGTGTGACCCGCAGACCGGTGACGGGCTCGGGGTGACACCGGGAGGCGGGCAGCCCACCGTCACCGAGCACGACGTGGATCGACGCCGCCGCCCGGCCGCCCGGGCTCAGCGTGACCCGCCGCACGCGCCCGCCGCCGGGGATCGAGCTCGCCGCGGGTCCGACCTGGCGTCCGTGGGGGCCGGTCGCCCAGGCGACGCGGAGCGCGCCGTCGAGCCGGCAGCGGGTCCGGCCACGGTTGCGCAGGCGGACGTTGGTGGCGAGGTTCGTGAGGCCGACGCCGGCGCCGCCGCCGAGGCTGACCGCGAGCGCGCTCGCCCGACACCGGGCCACGCGATGACGGACTTGCCTCGTCTGCCCCGTCCGCGCCACCGCGCCGACGGATGTGGCGGTCGGCGCCGGGGCGCTCGGGCCGGAGGTGTCATCGGCGAGGATCGAGGCCACGATGACGCCGACGATGAGGACGAGCGCTGCGAAGAACCGCATCGCGACGCGTCAGAGGTCGGGCGTCAGAAGCCGAGCGCGAACTTCGCGTCGTCGCTCATGAGCTCCGGCGTCCAGGGCGGCGTGAAGATCATGTTCGAGTTCACCGTGGACACACCGTCGAGCTCGGAGACGAACTCCTCGATCTGCTCGGCGACCTGAGGCCCGATCGGGCATCCGGGACTCGTGAGCGTGTAGGTGACGTTCACGTCACCACCGTCGACGGCGACCTCGTAGATGAGGCCGAGCTCGACGAAGTCAAGACCCAGTTCAGGGTCGATGACGTCGCGTAGGGCATCGGTGACTTCTTCGACGGAGGCCATGGTGACCTGCAGTCTACCGACCCTTCTGCGGGCTCGTGGACGCACCACGGCGAGCCCTCCCGGTCGGGGGGGTTGCGCGCCGTCATGCACTTTGGGTAGGTTTCACGGATCGTCAGCTTCAGCGAATTTCCGTCAGTACTCCTCTGCGCCGGAGATGAAGACCGCACCACGCAGGGGTTTCGGCGACGCGCGATGTCCCGGGCGCTGCGCGCCCAGACCGATGTCACCGTCGATCTCTCCGGTCTCGGCTCCGCCGACGTGACGCTCATGATCGATCTCGCACTGCTCGCCCGGCGCCTGCGGGCCCGCAAGCGGGCGATGCTGCTGCGCGGTGCCCAGCCGCAGGTGCGCAAGCTGATCGAGGTCCTGGGCATCCACCGACTGCCCGGCGTCGTCCTCGACGGCCCGGGGTCAGCCGTCGTCTAGCTGCAGCAGCCGGGGTGGCGTGGGACCGCGCCCGGCGCTCGATCACGTCCAGCTCGCCGCGCCGCCTGGATGCGAGGCGCAGGCGCGGTGGTTCTACGGGACCCTGATCGGACTCGACGAGCTGGAGAAGCCGGCATCCCTGCGGGGTCGCGGGGGCGTCTGGTTCGGTCTGGGTGATTCGCAGCTGCACATCGGCGTCGAGGAGCCGTTCGCACCGGCGCGCAAGGCCCACCCCGCGCTGCGCTGCGTCGGCGACGAGCTGGACGTGATCGCGCGGCGCCTGGACGACGCCGGCGCAGCGGTCCGCTGGGACTCCGATCTGGCGGGGGTTCGCCGGTTCTTCACCGACGACCCCTGGGGCAACCGCCTGGAGCTGCTCGCGCGTCTTTGACGGACGGGGTCGGTCGGGGACGCGCACGCCGGCGGCGACAGGTCTGTCCGCACCTCAACGTACTTTGTGCGCCAGCCGCTTCCCCTGACCGGAGACGCAATGTCCCTCTGCTTCATCGAACCCCAGAACGCCATCCGGGTGATCGCCGACTCGGTGGGCCGTGAGGCCCGCCGACAGATCCTCGGTGAGGTCGTGCGCGCCTGGGTCGACGAGATCCCCGAGCCCGAGCTGGATTCCCATTACGCAAAGGCCGTCGCGGACCTCGACGAGCACGACCTGTCGCTGCTCGCGGCGTGGCACGTGTCGCTGGAGGTCGGTCATCCGCTGCCCAACAAGGAGTTCCTGGTCAAGGTCTTTCCGTCGCTGGGCGACAACCGCCGAGAGGCGCTGAAGATCGCCGCGGGCTTCCGGGGCGAGGAGGCGTTCGAGGCGGGGGTCGGCGAGGAGCAGGCGTTCGACACCGTGCTGCCGTGGCTGTCGACGGAGCGCTGCGCCGAGCTCGCCAGCGAATGCCTCGAGCTCTACTGCTGGGATCGGCTCGGCGTCGAGAACTGACCCGCGCTCACCGGGTGAACGTGACCAGCGCGGCGCTCCCGCCGGCCACCCGCACCACGACCTGTCCGCGCCGCGCGCGCGGCGCGGGCACCGTGACCGGGGCGGCGAGCCGGCCGCTGTCGGTGCGCGCGCCGAACGTGCGCCCGCCAAGTCGCACCCCGCCGGTCGAGGTGAGGCTCGGGGCGGTCAACCGCTCAAGCGTCGCCGTGTGCGCGCCGCGGGGCATCGGGACCGTGACCGTCCGGGCGTGACCCGGATCCTTGTCGATGAGCACGAGCCGGTCACTGCCGTCGGGGCCTTGAGTCGCCCACACGCTCAGCGAGCCGGAGTGCTCGGCGCCGCGGACGTCAAGCAGCCGCGACCCCGCGGGGGCGGCGTCGGCGAACAGCTTCAGGCCGTAGTAGTCGGGGCGCACCGCCGCGCTCCAGCGCCCGCCGGCGTGGGAGAACGCAAACAGCTCATAGGCCGTCTCGGGGATGGGCGTGGTGTGGACGTTGACGCCGGCGACGCCGACCCGGACGAGTGAGAAGAGCGCGTCGGTGGCCCACAGGGCACTCGCGAACGTGTCGCTCACCCCCGCCCTGCCCCGGCAGGCGACCGAGTTGAGCTCATCGACGCGGACCGTGCGACCCTGGGCGCCGGCGATCCTCACCCATTGGCGCACGCCCGCGGCCAGCCCGCTCGTCGAGTACGCGGAGAGCAGATGGCCGATCGTCGGGTACTGCGGCGACGACACGTGCCCCTTCAAGCACTGCAGCTGGGGATAGCGGTGGACGGTGAGCGTCCGCTGGGCGGGGGCGGCGCGCAGCAGCGCGCTCATCCGCCGCACCCATACCCCGGCGGAGGCGGGGCTCTCACTGGCGGCGAGCGCGGGGCCGGCGAACACCCACGCCGGATCGGTGCGCGGCAGCGCCGCCGTCACCTCCGCGACCTCGCGGGCGTAGTCGCTCGGGCCGAAGCCGTGCGCACGCGCCTTGACGTGGTGGCCGTCGGGCAGCAGGAGCTCGTGGAGCTGGGCGTAGAGGTTGGGCTCGTTGCCGATCTCCAGAGCGGCGATCGACCCCCGACCGAACCAGTGCAGGTAGGCGCGGGCCTCGGCGGCGTCGAGCTTCGGCTCGTCGGCCGCCAGATTGAGACCGAGCGTCATCCGGGCACCGAGGTCGTGGGCGAGTGCGCTCGTCGTGGCCAGCCAGCCGTCGGTGAGGCGGTAGGCGACGTACCGGGGCGTCGTCACCCCCGGGCCGGGCACGTAGGACTGATCGGTGCTGTTGCCGCCGATCCGCAGCACCGGCGCCTGGCCGGGGCTCAGGCCCCGCACGAGCGCCTCGAACACCGGGTCGATCGCGTGCGGGTCGCTGCCGGTGTACGCCCGGACTCCCTGAAACTCGATCGAGAGGCCGAGAAACCCCCGCGGCACCCGGCGGCCACCCGCACCGAGCGTGAGCCGCACCGCTCCGGGGGGAACCGAGACGACCGGCCCCGCCGGGCGACGCGGCCCGCTCCCCCCGCAGCCGACGGCGAGCCAGGCACCCGCCACCACCGTCACCAGGGCGCCGACCGACCGGCGTGCCCCCGGCGCCATCAGGGTTGTGCGCCGAGGGCCGCCTCGGTGTCGGCGATCGCCTGCTCGGTGCTCTGAAACCAGACCGGGCGCAGGCCCAGCGCACCGGCGGCGGTGCAGTTGACCTCGAGGTCGTCGATGAACACCGCCTGTGACGCCTCGACGCCGAGCTGCTCAAGGACGACCTCGTAGATGTGCGGGTCGGGCTTGCGGGCCCCGACCTCCGAGGAGTCGACGACGACGTCGAAGATGTCGGCGACCGGGATCATCGCCTGCCAGCGCTCAGACCACTCGCGGACGTTGTTGGTGCAGATCCCCATCCGCAGACCGCGACCGCGCAGCCCGCGGAGATAGTCGAGAAACGGCTCGTTGGGTGAGAGGTCGCCGAAGAACGACTCACCGAAGCCCTCCAGCGAGACCGGCCGCCCGAGCGACGCGGTGAGCTCGGCGCCGAGCGCGTCGAGGAAGTCGGCCTCGCTGAGGCGTCCGGTCTCCAGGGCGTGCAGCGGGTTCTCCCGCCGGGCGAGGCCGACGGCCGCCATCGCCGCGCCGAGCGCCGGCAGCGGAACGCCGGAGCGCGCCTCGAAGCGTTCGAAGGACACCTGCAGCGGCGTCGTCAGCACACCGCCGAAGTCACTGATCACCGCGCGGGCCGCCCCCGTGCTCCGGCCGGCTCCCACGAGCGCTACAGGGTGACGAGCGCGTACACGCCCGCCCCGTCCTCGCCGCGGCTGTGGCAGCGCAGCGGCAACACCGCCAGCGCGACCCCGTCGCCGGTCACCGATCCGCCGGCGCCGGTCACCTCGCCCGCGGTCCGGCGCGGGAACTCGTTCTCGCCCTCGGAGATCCACAGCTCGAGGTTCATGCGCGTCGGCGCACCCGCGCCGTCGTAGGTCGTCGAGAGCCGGGGGTCTGAGACGGCGGTCCAGCCACCGGGGTCGAACAGGCTGGCGGCGACGAGGTCGCCGTCCTGGTGCTCGACGCGCCGCGGGCGACTCGCGATCAGGGCGACGGCCGCCGCATCGGGAAACCAGGCGCCGACCAGCCGCACGGTCGAGGCGGCCGCCTTCACCGAGGTCGCGGCGGGCGCCGTGAAGCGGGTTCCGAAGCCGTCGAACTCGCCGCCGGCCGCGTCGACGTGGCCGTGGACCCGGCACAGCTCGGGACCCTCGCCGCGGACCCACGGCGCGCCGGGACGCGGGGGAGCGTCGGGTGCGGGGTCCGGCGGCGTGAGCGCCGTCACCTCCAGCGAGAATCCGTCACCGGCCACGTGCCATCCGCCGTCGGCGGTCTCATCCCAGCTCACGTCGCCGGCCACGCCGGCGGCGGTCGACGAGGACCCGGCGACGACGGCTCGGGCGCCGTGCTCCACGGCGGCCCCCCACAAGGATCCGTCGGGGGCTCCGAACGTGAGCGCCCGCAGACCCGCGGTGTCGGCACGGCTCATCAGCGCAGCTGGGGCCGGGGCGGCGGCGGCTCGTGGACGCTGCCGTCGACGTCATACGGGCGCGGGCCGCCCCGGCGAAAGCCGGCGGCCCGGGTGACGAACGAGCTGCGCGCGTGGCGCACGAACCAGCGTCCGAGCGCGCGCTGGACGGCCGGGATGAGGAGCAGCAGCGCGAGCGCGTCGGTGAGAAAGCCGGGGACGATGAGCAGCACGGCCCCGACGGCACCGATCATCCCGTCGACGAACACGCCCTGTCGGCCAAGCCCGGTCTCGCTCAACCTCTGCAGCGTCGCCACGGCCGATAGGCCGGAGCGGCGCAGCATCGCCATCCCGATCTCCTCCGACTGCAGGATGTCGCAGGCGTCGC
>CAZZWJ010000026.1:16336-16836 GCA_964657875.1 uncultured Solirubrobacteraceae bacterium | reverse complement strand
GGCGCGCCGGTGACGGGGTCGACGATCTCGACGGCCACCATGGCGCCCCGGCCCCGGACGTCGCCGATGCGGGGGTCACCGGACTGCACCGCGCGCAGGCGGCCCAGCAGCACGTCGCCGATCTCGGCGGCGCGCGCGACCAGACCCTCCTCGCGGATGGTCCGGATCACGGCCAGCGCCGCGGCGCAGGCCACCGGGTTGCCGCCGTAGGTGCCGCCCAGCCCGCCGACGTGCGGCGCGTCCATGATCTCCGCGGTGCCGGTGACGGCGGCCAGCGGCATGCCGCCGGCGATGCCCTTGGCGGTCACGATGAGGTCGGGGACGATGCCCTCGTGCTCGCAGGCGAACAGGGCGCCGGTGCGGGCGAAGCCGGTCTGCACCTCGTCGGCGACGAAGACGATCCCGTGGGCACGGCACCACTCCAGCAGGGCGGGCAGGAACCCGGGTGCGGGCACGACGAACCCGCCCTCGCCCTGGATCGGCTCGATCACCAGCGCGGC
>CAZZWJ010000026.1:1031-16326 GCA_964657875.1 uncultured Solirubrobacteraceae bacterium | reverse complement strand
GTCGAGGAAGGGGTAGGACATCGGCGCGCGGTGCACCTCGGGCGCGAACGGTCCGAAGCCGTCCTTGTAGGGCATGTTCTTCGCGGTCATCGCCATCGTGAGCGACGTGCGGCCGTGGTAGGCGTGGTCGAACACGGCCACGGCCTGGCGGCCCGTGTACGCGCGGGCGATCTTGACGGCGTTCTCGACGGCCTCGGCGCCGCTGTTGAACAGCACGCTGCGCTTGACGTGGTCGCCGGCCGTCGCGAAGGTGACACCCCAGAACGCGTTCGCCTCCGCATCCGGCGCGTGGACGACATCGAGGATCGCCGATCCGAGTCGGCGAAAGCCCATCCCGCGACCCCGGACCTCGGTGCGGCGACGCAGCGGCATGCCACGTGCCTCGAGGACCGCGGCGAACGCGTCGAGGTCCGGGGTCATCACGACGAGGTGATCGATCCCGACCACGCCGTTTGAGTGCATCGCCCGCGCGGCGGGGATCCAGCGCGGTTCCCCGGCCGGCACCACGCGCGTCGACAGACCGTCGATGTCGCCGTCCTCGGTGAGCCCTGCCAGCGTCCAGCCGGAGATCCCGCGACCCGGCGGGGCGATCCCCAGGGTGAGCATGATCCCGTTGCAGCCCACCCGGCCCTCAGACCCCACCGCGAACCCGAGCGCCATCCAGCGCTCGGGCGGGTCGCAGACGTCCAGTCCGACGAGCGCGACGTCAGTCAACGGTGAGCACGAGCTTGCCGCTGAGGTGCCCGGCCTGGCTGAGCTGCTCGGCCGCGACGACGTCCTCCAACGCGAACGTCTGCTGGACGGGGAGGACGAGCGAGCCCTGCTCGGCGAGCGTCGCCGCGTGGTCCAGGGCATCCCATCGCCGCTCGGTCCCGGGCCCGCCGCTGGACGCGACCCCGTGGGCCTCGGCGGCGGCGAAGTCGGAGATCGTGAGCACGTGGGTCGGGTCGCCGGCGATCGCCACGAGCTCACCGAGTGCGCCGCCCGGGCCCATGTCATACACGCGGTCCACCCCGTCCGGGGCAACCTCCGCGACCCGCTCGGCGAGACCGTCGCCGTAGGTGGTCACGAGCGCGCCGTACTCGCGCAGCCGTGCGAAGTTCCCCTCGCTGGCGGTCGCGATCACGCGAGCGCCGCGAGCGAGTGCGAGCTGGATCGTCACCGTTCCGACCGCTCCGGCGCCGCCGTTGATGAGCAGCGTCATCCCGGACTCGACACCGAGCAGGTCGAGACCCCGTACCGCGGTCTCGACCGCGGCCGGGAGCGCGGCCGCCTGCACGAAGTCGAGCGCCGCGGGGATCTTGGCGTAGTCGCTGAGGACCGCGAAGTCGGCGGCGCCGTCGCTGGTGGCGCCGAACACCGACTCGCCGGCGGTGACGTCGGTGACCTCATCGCCGACCTCGTCGACGACGCCGGCCACCTCGAGACCGACCCCCATCGGCAGCTCGCCGCCCATATAGCCCGCGATGACCTTCCAGTCCATCGGGTTGATGCCGACGGCGTTGACGACGACCCGGATCTCACCGGGGCCGGCGTGGGGCTCGGGGACCTCGACGATCTGCAGGACCTCGGGTCCTCCGAACTCGCTGAACTGGACGGCTCTCATCGGTGCATCTCCTCAGTCGAAAATGGTCAGGCTGCGACGAACGTCCGGGCGCGGCGCAGCACGTCCTCCATCATGCCCGGTACGAGCCGGCCGGTGAACGTGTTCTGCTGGGATGGGTGGTAGCAGCCGAGCAGCACCCGCTCCCCGATGCGGACCTCGACACCGTGGCCGAACCGCGGCCGGGGGCGGGGGATCTGTGCGCCGGCGCCGGCGGCCGTGAGCAGCCGCAGCGCCGCGTCCCACGCGAACCCGCCGAGGCAGACGATCGCCCGCACGTGCTCCAACAGCTCGAGCTCCCGGACCGCGAACGGCAGGCAGGTGTCGCGCTCGGCGGGCGTCGGCCGGTTGGCGGGCGGCGCGCAGCGCACGGCGGCGGTCACCCAGCATCCCCGCAGGGTCAGACCGTCGCCGATCGAGCGAGACGTCGGCTGCGAGGCCATCCCGACCGCGTGCAGCGCCGCGAACAGCCAGTCGCCGGAGCGATCGCCGGTGAACACGCGACCCGTCCGGTTGCCGCCGTGGGCGGCGGGGGCGAGGCCGAGCACGAGCACCGTCGCCGCGGGGTCGCCGAACCCGGGGATCGGCCGCCCCCAGTAGGTCTCGGCGGCGAAGGCGGCGCGCTTGACCTGGGCGACCTCCTCGCGCCAGGCGACCAGTCGGGGACAGCGCCGGCAGGTGATCACCTCCTCCCGCAGGGTGGCGAGGCCCGAGCTCAGCGGCCGAGCACCTCGTACCTGGCCTCGGTCGCGGCCTTCTGGGGACGCCACCAGTCCTCGCGCTCGCGGTACCAGGCGATCGTCGCCCACAGCCCCGCCTCGAAGTCGGCGTAGCGCGGCGCCCAGCCAAGCTCGTCACGGAGCTTGGACGCGTCGATCGCGTACCTCAGGTCGTGGCCGGGCCGGTCGGTGACGTGGTCGTAGTCATCGTGGGGACGACCCATCTGAGCGAGGATGAGCTCGATCACCTGCTTGTTGTCACGCTCCCCGTCGGCGCCGATCAGGTAGGTCTCCCCGATCCGGCCGCGCTCGAGGATCGCGAGCACCCCGGAGGAATGATCCTCGGTGTGGATCCAGTCGCGCACGTTCTCGCCGGCCCCGTAGAGCTTCGGGCGGCGGCCGAGCAGGATCTCCGTGATCTGGCGCGGGATGAACTTCTCGACGTGCTGGAACGGGCCGTAGTTGTTGGAGCAGTTGGAGATCGTCGCCGGCACGCCGAAGGACCGCGCCCACGCGCGGACGAGCAGATCCGAGCTCGCCTTCGTGCTCGAATACGGGCTCGAGGGGTTGTACGGAGTGTCCGCCGTGAACTTCGCCGGATCGTCGAGCTCGAGGTCGCCGTACACCTCGTCGGTGGAGATGTGATGCAGCCGGACGTCGTGAGCGCGGACCGCCTCGAGGATCGTGTAGGTGCCGATCACGTTGGTCTGCACGAACGGCCACGGCGAGTGCAATGAGTTGTCGTTGTGGGATTCGGCGGCGAAGTGCACGACCGCGTCACAGTCGGCGACCGCCGGACCGAGCGTCGCGGCGTCGCAGATGTCACCGTGGATGAACTCGGCGTTCGCGCCCTCGACGTTGACCCGGTTGCCCGCGTAGGTGAGCAGGTCATAGACGACGATCTCCCAGTCCGGGCGCTCGCGTCGCACGTGATGGACGAAGTTCGACCCGATGAATCCGGCGCCGCCGGTGACGAGGATCCTCATCGACCCGCGGCCGCCGCGGCGTCGGCTCGCGCCTTCAGATAGTCGCCGAGGCCCTCACGCCAGTCGGGCAGCGGCGGTGCCCCGCGCTCGGATCGCAGCACGCTGTAGGCCGGCCGCGGGGCGGGCGTCGGGAACTCGGCGGTCGTGATCGCCCGGACCGAGGTGCCCGCGGACTCACCGCCGGCCTCGACGATCGCACGGGCGAAGTCACACCACGAGCCCTCGCCCGCGGCGGTGACGTGGACCACCCCGGACAGAGAGCCCGCGGCCAGCGACACGAGCGCCGGAGCGAGGTGGCCGGTGAACGTCGGCGAGCCGATCTGATCGTCGACGACGGTGAGCTCGTCCCGCTCACCGGCGAGTCGCAGCATCGTCGCCGGAAAGCTCCGGCCGTGCACGCCGAACAGCCACGAGGTCCGCACGATCGTGTGGGCGTCCGGCGCGGCGGCGGCGACCGCCCGCTCGCCCGACAGCTTGGTGCGCCCGTACGCCGACAGCGGCGCCACCGGGTCGGACTCGAGGTACGGCGAGCGCTTGGAGCCGTCAAAGACATAGTCGGTGGAGACGTGAACCGTCCACGCCCCGCAGGCGGCGGCGGCGGCGGCGAGGGTTCCCGGACCGGTGGCGTTGGCGGTGAGCGCCTCGTCCTCGTGGGTCTCGGCACCGTCGACGTTCGTCCACGCCGCGCAGTTGATCACCGCATCGGGCGAGGCGGCGTCCACGGCGGCGCGGGTGGCGGCGGCGTCGGCGAGATCGCATTCGGCGCGCGCGAGCGCGACCGGCTCGTGCCCGGCGGCCCGGACGGCGCGCTGCACGTCATGGCCGAGCATCCCACCGGCCCCGGTGATGAGGATCCGCATCGCGGCCACAGATTACGCGCTGGGCACGATCTCTCCCGCCCCCACCCCAGACCTGCCACCCGGACAAGGTGCCTTGGCCACCTGAGCGTGGCGGCCGACCGGCGATGTGGGTACACCTATAGGCCATGACCGAGGCGATCAACGGCGGGTATGTGATCCCCGACGGCTGCTGTGATGAGCTGCTCGACAACGACGGGACGCCGCTGCCCCACGCTCGGGAGCTGCTCGCGTCGCTGCGGCGACTCGGCCCCGAGGCGCTGAGCGCCGCCGGCCAGCGCCGCGACGCGATCTTCATGCAGCAGGGCATCACGTTCGAGGTCGCGGGCTCCGACGGCGAGCGGCGTGACCGCGCCTGGCCGCTGGATCTCGTGCCGCGGGTGCTCACCGCGGCCGAGTGGACGGTGATCAAACGAGGCCTCGCCCAGCGCATCCGGGCGCTCAACGCGTTCGTCGACGACGTCTACCACGCGCACGAGATCGTCCGCGCGGGGATCGTGCCGTGGTCGCTGATCGTCAGCCGCAAGGAGTTCGCCCGCCCCGTCCATGGCGTGCGCGCGCCCGGCGGCGTCTACTGCCACGTGTGCGGCTGTGACCTCGTGCGCGACGGCGATGGCCGCTGGCGCGTGCTGGAGGACAACGTACGCACCCCGAGCGGCATCTCCTACGTGCTCGAGAACCGGGTGGCGATGACCCGCCTGGTCCCCGAGCTGTTCGCCGGACACCGCGTCCGGGGCGTCGACAACTACCCATCGCTGCTGCTCGATGCCCTGCGGGCGGTCGCCCCGGCCGCCGAGTCCCATCCGACGGTCGTGCTGTGGACCCCGGGCGCGCTCAACTCCGCCTACTTCGAGCACGCCTTCCTCGCCCGCCAGATGGGGGTCGAGCTCGTGGAGCCGTCGGACCTCGTCGTGCGCGACGCCGTGTGTTACATGCGCACCACGTCGGGGCTGCAGCGGGTGCACACGATCTACCGCCGCCTCGACGACGCGTTCATCGATCCGCTGGAGTTCCGGCCCGACTCGGTGCTCGGCGTCCCGGGGCTCGTGCGCGCCTACCGCGCCGGCACCGTCGCGATCGCCAACGCGATCGGCACCGGCGTCGCCGACGACAAGGCGATCTACTACTACGTGCCGGAGATGATCCGCTTCTACCTCAGCGAGGAGCCGATCCTCGACAACGTGCCGACCTACCTGCTCTCCCGGGAGGCGGAGCGCCGGGAGGTGCTGCGCCGGCTGCCCGAGCTCGTGGTCAAGCCGACCTCGGAGTCCGGCGGCAAGGGCGTGTTCATCGGACCGCAGGCCAGCCACGCCGAGCTGGAGGAGCAGCGGCGGTTGATCGAAGCCGACCCCGACCGCTGGATCGCCCAGGAGCTCGTGCATCTCTCCACCGCCCCGACCGAGGTCGGCGGGCGCCTCCAGCCCCGCCACGTCGACCTGCGGCCGTTCGCGGTGTTCGGCGAGGAGATCCGGATCGTTCCCGGCGGCCTCACCCGGGTGGCTCTGGAGGAGGGCTCGATGATCGTCAACTCATCGGCCGGCGGCGGGTCCAAGGACACCTGGGTGCTCGATGACGGCGACAGCGGCTCAGACCTCGCGCCCGGCACGCTTCCCCCCTACCGGCCGCCGACGCTGCCCGACGTGCGCTACGGCGGGGGCTGGCGGGGCCAGGCCCAGCAGCAACAGCAGCAGACGGGCGGCACGCCTCCCGGCGACCCCCCACGGCAATCGCCGGGTGACGAGCTGCGCGCCCGTGACGCGCTGACGCGCGTCGACTGATGCTCGCCCGCATCGCCCAGGAGCTGTTCTGGCTCGGCCGCGATCTCACCCGCGCCGAGCACACCGCGCGCATCCTCGACGGCGCGTTTCACGCCGACGTCTCCGGGGTGCCCGGGGAGGGCGGGATCACGCTCTCCTGGGAGGGGGTCCTCACCACGATCGGCGCCAAACCGCCCGCGCCCGGTGAGGAGGAGACCGAGGTGCCCGACCGGCGCCTGGGCCGGATCGAGGTCGCACGGATGCTCACCCTCGACACCGACAGCCCCGCGTCGGTCGTCGCCTGCGTCTCCCGCGCGCGGGAGCGCGGCCGTGGCATGCGCGACGTCATCTCGACGGAGATGTGGGAGGCGCTGAACTCCTTCTACCTCGACCTCGGGCGTTATGACCTGCCCGCCGCCCTGCAGACCGGCCCGTACTCCTTCTATCAGGACGTCAAGGAGCGCTGCGCCCTGTTCTGGGGGCTGCTCGACCGCACGCTGCTGCGCGACGAGGGGCGCGCGTTCCTGGAGGCCGGGCGCCGGATCGAGGAGGCCGACATGGTGCTGCGGATGCTGCGCGTCGCGATCCCGGTCGGCTCGATCGACGACGACCGCCCCGCGCACGAGACCGAGGCGCTCGCGCTCCTGCACGCGGTCGGCGGCCTGCAGGCGTTTCGGCGGGCGGTCCGGACCGCGCCGTCGGTGCTGCCGGTCGTGCGCTTCCTGCTCTTCAACTCCGCCTACCCGGGATCCGTCGCCTCCTCGATCGACGCACTGCAGGCCGCGCTCACCCAGGCCGACGCCCAGCCGCGCTCCTCGCCCCCGGTGCTGCGCCTGGGTCGCCTGATCGCCGACCTCGAGCTCCAGCGCCGGGCGCCCGAGGCCGGCGGGCTCCTCGAGGACATGCTCGCGCGCGTCCAGGAGGAGCTCGCGCTCGTCGATCGCGACATCGACTCCCGGTACTTTGCGATCGCCGCCCTCGCCGCGGTCCACCTCTGAGTCCAAGGCCGGCCCTGTGAACTTCGCGATCCGCTACCTCACCGAGTACGAGTACGACGCCGAGGTCGTCGACAACCTCAACGCGCTGCGCGTCAAGCCCGCCGGGGGTGACCGCCAGCGCTGTGATGACTTCGCGGTGCGGCTCACGCCCGAGGTGCGCCTGCACCGCCACACCGATTACTTCGGCACCGAGGTCGTCGAGTTTGAGATATCGCGCCCCCACACCCACCTCACGATCGACGTCCGCGCGCGGGTGGCCACGCGTCCCGCGCCGGTCGCGCCGCGGTCGGGCTGGGCGGCGCTGCGCGAGCCCGTCTACCGGGAGGCCGGCGGGGAGTTCCTGCTGCAGACCGATGACATCGCCGACAACCCGCGTCTGGAGGAGCTGTTGCGGCTCACCGGCGCCGCCCAGTCCCCGCTGGACACGATCATGCTCATCTCCGAGCTGATCCCCGACCGCTTCGAGTACCGGCGCGGAGCCACGTTCGTGGATTCGACGATCGCCGACCTGCTGTCCGCCGGGGCCGGCGTCTGTCAGGACTTCGTGCATCTCGGCCTGTGCCTGCTGCGCCACCACGGGATCGCCGCGCGGTACGTGTCGGGCTACCTGTTCGCGTCGGATGCACACGGGGGGCCCGAGCCCGCCGACACGGACTCCGCCGCCGACGCCGAGTCGATCGAGGTCGACACCCACGCGTGGCTGGAGGCGCTGCTGCCCCAGGCCGAGGGCTCCGGTGACCCGGTGTGGATCGGCGTGGACCCGACCAACCGAGGGCTCGCCGGCGAGACCCACGTGAAGATCGGTCACGGACGCCACTACGCCGACGTCCCGCCGACCAAGGGCGTCTACCGCGGCGCCGCGAGCGCGAGCCTCAAGGCAAGCGTCACCATGACCCGGCTCGGGCGCACCGACCCGGCGTCGATCGCCCGGTCCTGAGCGACGCCTCCCGGCCGGCCCGCGGCGGGGCCGCCCGGGGAGGGGCGCTGGGGGAGGTTCATCGACTCGAGGTCGACAACCCCCCCCGTCGCGGAACTCAGGCGAGGTCGAAGCGGTCCAGGTTCATGACCTTCACCCACGCGGACACGAAGTCCCGCACGAACTTCTCGCCCGCGTCGTGGCTGGCGTAGACCTCGGAGATCGCGCGCAGCTCCGAGTTTGAGCCGAACACGAGATCGGCACGCGTGCCGGTCCAGGTCGGCGCCCCGGAGCCGTCGTGGGCCTGGAACGTGTCTGCGTCCTGCGCCCCGGTCCACGCGGTGTCGAGGTCGAGCAGGTTGACGAAGAAGTCATTCGTCAACGTCCCCGGCCGATCGGTGAGGACACCGTGCGACGAGCCGCCGGTGTTCGCGCCCAGGACCCGCAGCCCGCCCACCAGGACGGTCATCTCCGGAGCGCTCAGCGTGAGCAGGTTCGCGCGGTCGAGCAGCAGGTACTCGGCCGGCAGCCGCGTCTCGCCCCGGGCGTAGTTGCGGAAGCCGTCGACGGTCGGCTCCAACGCCGAGAACGAGTCGGCGTCGGTCTGCTCGGCCGATGCGTCGACGCGGCCCGGCGTGAACGGCACGTCGACGGACACGCCGCCGGCCGCCGCCGCCTGCTCGACGGCCGCACACCCCGCGAGCACGATCAGATCGGCCAGCGAGACCGGCTGCTCGAAGCCGGCGCGGATGCCCTCGAGGGTCTCCAGGACCTTCGCGAGCTGCGCCGGGTCGTTGACCTCCCAGCCCTTCTGGGGCTCGAGGCGGATCCGCGCGCCGTTGGCACCGCCGCGCTTGTCGCTGCCGCGGAACGTCGAGGCCGACGCCCACGCCACGGAGACGAGCTCGGCGACGCTGAGCCCGGAGTCCTTGATCTGCGCCTTGAGGGCGGCGATGCCCTCGGGGCCGATCAGATCGTGGGACACCGAGGGCAGCGGGTCCTGCCAGATGAGCTCCTCGTCCGGGACCTCGGGGCCGAGATACCGGGCCAGGGGGCCCATGTCGCGGTGGGTGAGCTTGAACCACGCCCGGGCGAACGCGTCGGCGAACTCGTCGGGATTCTCGAGGAACCGGCGGGAGATCTTCTCGTAGGCCGGGTCCACCCGCAGCGACAGGTCGGTGGTGAGCATCGTCGGGGACCGTCGCGGTGAGTCGATCGTCGGGCCGGGGATCGTGCCCTCGCCCACGCCGTTCTTGGCGACCCACTGCCAGGCGCCCGCGGGGCTCTTCTCAAGCTCCCACTCGCAGCCGAACAGGTTCTGGAAGTAGTCGTGAGACCACCGCACCGGCGTCGTCGTCCAGGTGACCTCGAGACCACTCGTGATCGTGTCCGCACCCTTACCACTGGCGTAGGAGTTGCTCCAGCCGAGGCCCTGGGCGGTGAGATCGGCGCCCTCCGGCTCGGGACCGATGTGGGGCTCCGGATCGGCCGCGCCGTGCGTCTTGCCGAACGTGTGCCCGCCGGCGATCAGCGCGACGGTCTCCTCGTCGTTCATCGCCATGTTGGCGAACGTCTGACGGATGTCATGCGCGGCCGCGAGCGGATCCGGGTTGCCGTTCGGGCCCTCCGGGTTGACGTAGATGAGGCCCATCTCGGCAGCGCCGAGCGGCTCCTCGAGCTTGCGCCCGTCGGTGTGGCGGTGGTCGGTGAGCCACTCGGTCTCCGGGCCCCAGTAGACGTCGTCGTCGGGCTCCCAGACATCGGCGCGGCCACCGGCGAAGCCGAACGTCTCAAAGCCCATCGACTCCAGGGAGACGTTGCCGGCGAGGACGATCAGGTCCGCCCACGACAGGCTCTGGCCGTACTTCTGCTTGACCGGCCACAGCAGGCGTCGCGCCTTGTCGAGGTTGGCGTTGTCGGGCCAGCTGTTGAGCGGGGCGAAACGCTGCTGCCCGGCCCCGGCGCCGCCGCGGCCGTCGTGGATGCGGTACGTGCCGGCGCTGTGCCACGCCATCCGGATCATGAATCCGCCGTAGTGACCGAAGTCGGCCGGCCACCAGTCCTGGGAGGTGGTGAGGAGCTCCTCGATGTCGCGCTTGACCGTCGGGAGGTCGAGTGACTCAAACGCGGTCGCGTAGTCGAAGTCGTCACCGAGCGGGTTGGCGACCGCGGGGTTCTTGGCGAGGATCTTCAGGTTCAGGCGATTGGGCCACCAGCCGCGGTTGCCACCGCCGGCGGTTGGGTGCGGGGCACGGTCGTGGGCGACGGGACACCCTTCGGTGGGGTGCTGCTCGTCCATCTGGCCGACGACGGCATCGGGCTCTTCGGTCACGTGGGCTCTCCTTGGGGGATGGGGCGGGGTATCGGTTGGGCGCTGACTGCGGGTGAACAGGCGGGGCACAGGCCCCAGTAGACGATCTCGGCTTCGTCGATCGTGTAGCCATGGTGGTCGGCCGGGGACAGGCACGGGGCCGATCCGACGGCACAGGCATCGTCGGCGATCGCCCCGCAGGAACGGCACATGAGGTGGTGGTGGTTGTCGCCGACCCGCGCCTCATACCGCGCCGCGGACCCGGGCGGATCGATCCGACGCACGAGACCCGCGGTCGTCAGCGCGCCGAGCACGTCGTAGACGGCCTGCTGGGAGACCTCTCCGAACCCTTCACGGACCCCCGCGAGGATCGACGCCGTATCGGCGTGCGGACGCTCGTAGACGACCGCGAGCACCGCGACCCGGGGGCGCGTCACCCGCAGCGACGCCTCCCGCAGGACACGCTCGAGATCTGCGGTCACCGGCATGGCCTGAGTGTGACAGACAATCTGGAACGGGTCCAGAAAAGGCGCCGGCCGGTGGGTTTTCTCAGCGGTCGTTCCAGCCGGCGCCGGTGGTGACGTACTCCTCGATCCGCGCGGCGATCAGCGCCTGCAGCAGCTCGGTCGGCAGCTCGCGGTCGTAGGGGAGCTTGATGAAGCCCGCGCCGGCCTCATAGCCGGCCGCCTCGACGGCGTCCTTGTGAGTGGCGAAGAACGGCGGCGGGAACCTCAGCGAGCAGTGGTTCTTGAAGTTCTGCAGCATCCACAGGCTCGTCTTCTCGCCGCGAACGTAGACCGGCAGATTCCACTTGAGCACCTCCCGCGCCTCGGGGTCGGAGTCGAGGCTCAGCTGGCGAAGCGCCTCCAGGTGGGGGCGCTGGACGTCGCTGAGCTGGGCGAAGAAGTCATCGACGCTCGACCGCTTGGGCATCGGCATCGCGTCAGCCTACCCGCCGGGAGTCCGCGCTGCCACGACTCTGTCTCACCCGACGAAGAGCATGGTGCGGGCGAGCTCGATCGCCCGGCGGCGGTCACTCGGTGATTCGTTTGAGCGGAGGGCCGCCGAGAGCATCGTCAGGATGATTCGCACGTCGCGCACCGAGATGGCCAGGGGCACGGTGCCGGCGTTCTGGGCCTGCGACGTCGGTTCGCGCAAGGTCGCCTCCAAGCGCCGCCGCGCCCGGCGCAGGTCCTCGACGGGGGCGAAGCGGGTGAGCAGGTCGACTCCGTGTGACTTGTCCTGCTGCTTGACCACCCACGCGTCGAAGAGCCTCGCGAGCTGATCGGGACCGGGGGGGATCTCGGCCACGACGGCGTCCCACCGGTCCAGCGCCCCGTCGATCACGGCACGCGACAGCGCCTCACGGGTCGGGAAGTGCCGGTAGACGGTGGCCCGACCAACGCCCGCAGCCAAGGCGATCTCGTCGTAGGGAAGCTCGATCGCGCCCTGGGCGACGAGCCCGGCGGCGGCCTCCAGCAGCGCGGCATGGTTGGCTCGCGCGTCGGCGCGTCGTTGAGCACCGTGGGTCTGCGAGGCCATCCTCCAAACGTAGCGGCCG
The DNA here is from genome assembly GCA_964657875.1 of uncultured Solirubrobacteraceae bacterium. Taxonomy (GTDB): domain Bacteria; phylum Actinomycetota; class Thermoleophilia; order Solirubrobacterales; family Solirubrobacteraceae; genus Palsa-465. Next base: position 4,618 of record CAZZWJ010000026.1, on the reverse strand, counting down.
CCGCGAAGCAGATGAGACGTCTTGCCCTGTTTGGGGACGTGCCGTGACAGGCATCACGCTGCAGTCAAAGCTCCAGCGCGGTACCGCTAACGTAAGTGAGACGTAATGTGCGTTTATCTGTCATCGGAGATGAAGTGAACATCCGCTCAGGGCCCCTGGCGGGCCGCTACCCGTATGTCGCCACCATGGCGATCCTGGCGCTGGTCCCCTACCTCACGCTCTCCTCGGCGTTGTCGCCGTTGACCCCGTTCATCCAGCGGGATCTGCACATGAGCTCGCAGACGCTGTCGCTCGGGCTGGGGCTGGGCAACGCCGGGTACGCGGCGGGCACCGTCCTGGCGGTGCTGTTCGCTCAGCATCTGCCCCAGCGCCTCATGCTCGTCATCTACTCCGTGGTTGCCGTGATCGGGGCGGTGCTGTTCGCGGCCGCTCAGGATCCGGCGATGTTCATCGCCGGCCACATCCTGCAGGGACTGTGCACGAGCCTGCTGCTCATCTCGGCGGTGCCGCCGCTGGCCCTCGGGTTCGGCTCCGAGAAGCTCCGGAGCACCGCGGTGATCTTGAGCGTGTGCATCTTCGGCGCCGTCGCCGCCGGGCCGGTGTTCGGCGGGATCCAGGCCGAGGCCCATGGGTGGCGCCCCCTGCTGTGGGTCGCCGTCGCGGTCTCGGCGCTGGTGGTCGTGCTGGTCGTGCTCACCTACGACCACACACCTCCGGCCAATCGCCAGGCGCCCAAGGATCCGTTGGCCGTCAGCCTGGCCGTGGCGGGTCCCGTGGCGGCGTTCTTCGGCGCCTCCGAGCTGACCACCCACCCGTTCGTCTCCGCCGTGACGATGATCCCGCTGTTCGGCGGACTGCTGCTCATCCTCGCACTCATCACCTGGGAGACCAAAGGCCGCAATCCCCTGCTTCCGCTCGGACCGCTGCTGAAGAGCACGATCCCGGTCTCCGGCGTGGTGATCGCCCTGTGCGCGGCGGCGGCATCGGTGTCCACCAGCGACCTGACGCTCACGCTCGTCACCGGGCAACACGGCGCGCTGAATGCCGGACTGCTGTTCCTGCCCGAGCTCGCCGGGGCCCTGCTCGCGGCGTTCGCGCTCGGCCACGTGCTCGAGACCAAATACCTCCAGTACCTCCCGATGGTCGGCATGGCGTTCCTGGCGGCCGGGATCGCCGTCTTCCTCATCGAGGTCCCCTCCAGTTCGGGGCTCACGCTCATCGGCTCCGGACTCACCGGCGTGGGTCTCGGTGCGACGGTGGCGCCGGCGCTGTTCGGGGCCGGGTTCTCGCTGCCGGCGGCCAACCTTCAGCGCGTGTTCGCAATGGTCGAGCTGCTTCGGGCCGTCGCGGCGTTCATGATCGCGCCGATCTTCGTCCACTTCGCCGCCACCGTCGGAAGCTCCGCCGTGGCCGGCACCCGCGACGCGCTCTGGATCAGCCTGGCGATCGTGGTCGGCGGCAGTGCCCTCGCGGCGTTGGTCTACCTCGTCGGCGGCGCCCGACCCCGAACGCCGCAGATGACCGTCTTCCTCGATGGCGAGGGTCCCGCCTGGCCCTCCCCGCCACTGCTCGCGCGCCTGCGCAGCACCTCGGAGCATCCGCACGACCCCGCGGGGAGTCACGAGCCCGCGGAGAGCGCCGCGCGGGCGTAGCGCTCACCGGGAGGGCGGAGGCCGGGGCGCAGCCGGGGCACGATCGGCATACTCGACGGCGTGCTCCGCAGCAGCATGACCGCGTCCCTGGTGGCCACCGCACTCGGCCTTGCCCTCGCCGGCTGCGGCTCGTCCTCGAGCAAGGACGCAGCGCAGCACTCGCACGCGAGCGCGACCCGGGCCGCCGCCGACGCGACGCCCCAGGCCCATCCCCAGGCGGTCGAGCCGGTCGCCGGACACGGAGGCGGAGCGACCGGCGACTCCGGCACGCCGCGGATGGCGAGCGTGAGCGTCTCCTCGCCCGCCGACCGCTCGCTGCCCCGGCCGGTCTCGATCAGCGCGATCCGTCGCCAGCTCACCGACAGCGGGATGACGGCGAGCCCCGATCAGGCGACGCTCACCTCCAACCGGTTCGCGATCTCACCGGTGAACGCACCCGCGCCCGTGCAGGAGGTCCTCGCGGCCGGGAACCAGATCGCCCACCTGCCCTACATCTGGGGCGGCGGACATCTCACCTATGAGGATTCCGGATATGACTGCTCGGGTTCGTTGTCCTACGTGCTCGCCGCCGCCGGGCTGCTCACCGGCACCATGACCTCCGGGGAGCTCGAGCACTGGGGGAAGCCGGGACCGGGCAAGTGGATCACCGTGTTCGCGAACGCGGGCCACACCTTCATGTACGTCGCGGGACTGCGCTTCGACACCGTCGCGCTCGCGGAGACCGGGTCACGATGGTCAGACCGCTCCGCCGACGAGCCCGACCTGTCCTCGTTCGTGGAGCGCCACCCCGCCGGGCTCTAGGGCGCCGCCCGTATGCAGGGGATTCGTCGGCGCCGATGCTGTCCGGGGGCGAGCGTATCGTCGCCACGCGATGCAGGTTCGTGAGCTTTTGACCGGTTGCACCGTGCAGGCGCCACTGCTCGTCCGCGAGGTCAAGCTGCGCTCGCGCCGGGAGGGTGGGACGGTCCTGCTCCTGCGTCTGGGCGACCGCACCGGATCGATCGGCGCGGTCCTGTCAGAACCCGGCGAAGCCGTTCGTGAGGCGTGCGGTGAGGGTGAGGTCGTGTGGGTGCAGGGCACCGTGGAGCACGACACCCGCTTCGGCACCCAGATCGTCATCGACACCGTCCGCCCGGCGGCCGCCCACGAGTGGGCGCACGCGGACCTGCTCGACGGTCCGAGTCGGAGCATCGAGCTGCTGGAGCAGGACCTGCGCGAGCTTCTGGCGACGATCCAGCGCCCGTGCCTGCGCGGACTGCTCGCGGCCACCTTCGACGAGGGCTCGCCGCTGTGGGAGCGCTTCCGGGTGATGCCGGCGGCCAAGCACTACCACCAGGCCTACCGCGGGGGACTGCTCGAGCACTCGGTCACCGTCGCGCAGGCGGTGAGTGCGGCGTCGGCCACGTTCCCCGGCATCGATCGCGACGTCGCGGTCGCCGGAGCGCTGCTTCACGACATCGGCAAGCTCGACGCCTACGAGCTGCGCGGGGAGGCGATCGAGATGAGCGACGCGGGGCGGCTGTTCGGGGAGATCCCGCTCGGCTACTACCGCATCCGCACGGCGATCGAGGCGACCCCCGGCTTCCCGGCCGACGTCGCCGACGCCCTGCTGCACATCATCCTCAGCCATCACGGGTCGCTGGAGCACGGCAGTCCGGTCGTGCCCGCGACCCGCGAGGCGGCACTCGTCCACGGAATCGACACGCTCGGCGCGCGCCTGGGCTCGTTTGACCGGGTGCAGAAGGCGCTGCCCGACGGCCAGCAGTGGTCGGGGTATGACAAGGCGCTCGGCGGCGGAGCGTATTTCCCGGCGGCCGGTCACGGAGCCGAGCGCGCGGCATAGACACGGTGGCGGGGTGAGGGTGGCCCCTCGGCCGACGATCGCTCGCCGGTGTCAAATCTGCGCAAATTCCGTGCCGACCTGGTGACGGTCGG
>CAZZWJ010000026.1:0-1021 GCA_964657875.1 uncultured Solirubrobacteraceae bacterium | reverse complement strand
ACTGACGCGCGCGCGTCTAGAGTCGCGGACGGGGATGGCCAAGGACACCGAGAAACTGATCCGTCAGCTCTCGCTCATCTCGTATCTCATGGCCGAGCGCCGGCCGGTCACCGCGCCCGAGATCCGGCGCGATGTCGAGGGATACAGCGTGATGAACGAGGACGCGTTCGCGCGACGGTTCTACGCCGACCGTTCCGAGCTTGAGTCGCTCGGCATCGCGCTCGCGATCGAGAAGCCGATCGACGGCCTGGTCGAGCAGGAGAACTACTCGCTGCCGCCCGAGAACTTCCACCTGCCGCCGATCGCCTTCACCGATGAGGAGCTCGCCGCGCTGCGCACCGCGCTGCAGCTGCTCGACGGCGAGTTCGCCTACGCCGAGCCGCTGCGCCTCGCCCTGCAGCAGATCTCCTGGGGTCGCCCGAGCCCGCTGTCGACGCCCGAGCAGAGCACGGTGGCGCTCGGCATCACCGGCTCCGCGGGCGGACACGAGGTGTCGATGCGCCTGGCCAAGATCGAGACCGCGATCTTCCGACGCAAGACGATCGTCTTCGAGTACCACACGATGGAGAGCGACATCGTCGCCGCCCGCCGCGTCGACCCCTACCAGCTGCTGTATCAGGGCGGTCAGTTCTACGTCGTCGGACGCGCCCACGAGCGCTCGGCGATCCGGGTCTTCCGCCTCAGCCGCATCCAGGGCAAGGTCGGCTACGCGACCAAGGCCGAGCACGACTTCCAGCGTCCCGACGACTTCGATCCCCGCAGCTACGCCAACCGCATCGACTGGCAGTTCGGCGATCCGGTCGCCACCGCCGAGGTGTGGGTCTCGGAGCGCATCGCCTGGCAGATCGAACGCCACTTCGGTCGCTACGGCGAGATCCACCGCTCCCCGCCCGAGTCCGACGGCGGTGCGGTCTTCCTCACTCCCTACGCCAACGCCCGCCAGCTCATCGCGTGGGCGCTCGGTCTCGGCGAGAACGCCCGCATCTCCGGGCCGCCGGAGCTGGTCGCCGAGCTGCGCGAG
>CAZZWJ010000025.1:0-16886 GCA_964657875.1 uncultured Solirubrobacteraceae bacterium | reverse complement strand
GCCCCCGGCAGGAATCGAACCTGCATCCCGCGCTTAGGAGGCGCGTGCTCTATCCATTGAGCTACGAGGGCCGATGGCGCTGAGAGGCTAACTGGCTGCGGGGCAAGCGCGCCGGTTTGTGGTCGTCCGCCGGCCAAAGCTTCTTAACCGCAGCGCTAACTGCGGCGCTTGACAACCGTTGGTCCGCCGTGTGAACATCCCGCGCCTCGCGGCGGCGCCGACGGCGCCTCCGTGGCTGGGGAATGTCAACTGCTATGAGGCGGTACGAATGAGGATGAAGGCACGGGCGCTGGGGCGTCCGCTCAAGATCTGTCTGCTGATGGGCGCGATGGCGCTCCTCGTCGCCGCGTGCGGCGGCAGCAGCAAGAAGAGCAGCGGGAGCGCCACCACGAGTGCGTCGACGTCCGCGAGCGCGAACAACGGCAACTCCGGCGCCTCCAAGTACGGCACCGTGCTGTTCGGCACGCTGCCGGCCGCCGGAACACCGTCATCGGGCGGCACCGTCTCGGTCAGTCAGCTCACCGGCCAGACGCCGACCTACATCATGCCGATCCTCCCGGGCGCGAACACGAGCACCGGCACCCTGAACATGGTGTCCAACATCTTCATGCCGCTCTACGCCGGCCCCTCGGGCGCCGAGCCGAAGGTCGACTACGCCCAGAGCTTCGCCGCCTCGGCTCCGGTCCCCAGCGACGGGGACAAGACGTTCACCATCCATCTCAAGACTGGCCTGAAGTGGGCCAACGGCGCCCCGATGGACGCCAACGACGTTCTCTTCTGGTACTACCTGCTCAAGGCGGCCACCAAGTCCAGCTCCGCCAACTGGGGCCAGTACGTCCCCGGCCAGTTCCCCGCCTCGGTGACGAGCGCCACGGCGCCGAACTCGAGCACGGTCGTGTTCCACCTGAACAAGGCCTACAACCCGGGCTACTTCCTCAACAACCAGCTCGCCGACACCGACAACACATATCCGATGCCGAGCACCGACTGGAACCTCACGGCGGCCGGCAAGCACACGAGCGACTGGAAGAACCCCAAGGTCGCGCTCAAGATCTACAACTACCTCAACAAGGCGGGCGCGTCGGTCTCGACGTTCGCCTCAAACCCGCTGTGGAAGGACGTCAGCGGCGCGTTCAAGCTCACCAGCTTCAGCGCCACCAACGGCTCCTACGTGCTGACGCCGAACCCCTCCTACGGGGGCACACCCAAGGCGCAGGCGACGATCGACGTGAACACCTTCACGAGCATCACGTCGGCCTACAACGCATTGCAGAGCGGCAGCCTCGACGTCGACTACGGAGTCGATCCTTCGCAGATCAACCAGGTCAAGTCGCTCTCCAGCCAGGGCGTCGACCTGTTCGGCGGTCCGAGCTGGGGCTGGTTCGGTGGCCAGATCAACTTCCTGGACACCACCGATCACTTCAACAAGGTGATCGCACAGCCCTACGCCCGTCAGGCGATCGACCATCTCGAGGATCAGGCGGGGATCATCAAGGGCGTCTACAAGACGGCCGCGGTGACCGCCTACGGCCCGGTGCCCTCGGCGCCGAGCTCCCCATACGCGCCGTCGAACGCCACCACGGCGCCGTACCCCTACAGCCCCTCGACCGCGGTGGCGCTGCTGAAGTCCCACGGCTGGAAGGTCGTCCCCAACGGCCAGACGACGTGTGCCAAGGCCGGCACCGGCGCCGGTGAGTGTGGCGCCGGCATCCCCGCCGGCACCCCGTTCAAGTTCGTCTGGGCCAACGTGCCCGAGGCGACCTCGACGACCGGCCCGCTGGAGTCACAGGCGCTGGCCTCGATCGCCAAGCAGGCGGCCGGGATCAACATCCAGTTGACGACGAAGTCGTTCAACTTCCTGGCCCAGAACTACAACGACGCCAACCCGGCGGCGATCAAGTACAAGAACGACTGGGGCGTCAACAACTACGGCGGTCTGTTCCAGGACTACTACCCCACGCAGTCCGGGGTCGAGAACAACGCGGGCTCCGGCTTCAACATCGGCAGCTACAACTCGCCGACGGCCAACAAGCTCATCAACAACTCGGTGTTCGGCGGCAACGTCAACGCGGTGAAGACAGAGGCGGCGTTCCTGGAGAAGGACGTACCGGTCTTCTACTTCCCGGACCAGGACACCCTGAGCGCGGTGAACACCAAGAAGATCGGTTCGGCGCCCAATGGGTGGCTGGCGCTGACCCAGCAGGCCTACCAGCCGCAGTACTGGTACGCGGTCAAGTAGTTCGCCGGACCGTCACGGACCAGGTCGTCAGTCACACATGACACGTGATCACGAGGAGCCGCGCGGATGATCGGGTACATCATCCGCCGGCTCATCGTGGCGGTCATCGTCACGATCGGCATCGCGCTCATCACGTTCGCGTTGCTGCACCTCCTCGCGCCCAGCCCGGTGTACGCCGTGCTGGGCGCCAAGGCGCGGCCGCTGGCGGTCGCCCAGTGGAATCGACAGCACGGGTATGACCGGTCTGAGATCGTGCAGTTCTTCAGCTACCTGGGCAACATCGCCCACGGGAACTTCGGTTACAGCTACAAGCTCGACCAGACGGTCACCGCGCTGTTCAAGGAGAACGCCGGTCGCAGTGCCTACCTGACCCTCGCCGCACTCGTGTTGTCACTGATCGTCGCCGTTCCGCTCGGAATCGCTCAGGCGGTCCGCCGCAACACGGTCGGTGACTATGCGGTCACGTCGGTGAACTTCATCCTCTACTCGATGCCGTCGTTCTTCCTCGGCCTCATCCTGATCGAGATCTTCGCGATCTCGCTGCACATCTTCCCACCGTCGGTGAGCGATCAGGTGACCACGACGTGGGGCGCGATCACCCATCCGCTGCAGCTCGCCCTGCCGATCATCACCCTGGCCGCGATCAACGTCGCGTCGTTCAGTCGTTACATGCGCTCCTCGGCGCTGGACAACCTGGCCGCCGACTACATCCGCCTCGCCCGCGCCAAGGGCCTGTCGGAGCGCACGGTGCTGTTCCGCCACCTGCTCCGCAACGCATCACTGCCGCTGATCACCCTCATCGGCCTCTCGATCCCGTCGCTGCTGGCCGGCAACCTGCTGATCGAGGTCCTCTTCAACTACCAGGGCCTGGGGCTGCTGTTCTACAACGCTCTCGACAACGAGGACTACAACATCATGCTCGCCTACACGATCCTCGGCGGGATTCTCACCGTCGTCGGCAACCTGCTTGCCGACGTCGCGATCTCCGCGGCCGATCCGCGCGTGCGTCTGAGATGACCGACCCGACGCGGCCGATCATCGAAGGTCAGGCGGTGCCGGTCGCCGGCGCGGGCGCCGGGGCCACGTTCGAGATTCCGCCGGTGCCCGGCACCCCCGAGGGCGGCGAGGTGCAGTCGGTCCAGAGCGGCTGGCGGCTGGCGGCGCGCGAGTTCACCGATAACCGCCTTGCGGTCATCGGGCTCGTCGTGCTCCTGTTCTTCGTCGCCTTCTGCTTCCTGGGTCCGATCGTCTACCACACCAACCAGTCGCTCACCAATCCGCTGATCAGTGATCTCAGCCCCGGCGGCGGCCATCCCCTGGGCACCGACGAGAACGGCTTCGACGAGCTCGGGCGGATCATGAAGGGCGGCCAGACGGCGCTGGAGGTCGGCTTCCTCGCCGCGCTCATCGCGACGGTCATCGGCACCCTCTACGGGGCGCTCTCCGGGTTGGCGGGCGGCATCATCGACGGTCTGCTGATGCGCATCGTCGACGTCCTGCTGTCGATCCCGTTCCTGCTGATCGTGCTCGTGCTCGCGACCAAGTACTCGGCGACCGTCATCGAGGAGAGCCTCATCTTGGCGTCGTTCTCGTGGCTGGTGCCCGCGCGCCTGGTGCGCGGCGAGGTGCTCACGCTGCGCGTGCGGGACTTCGTCTACGCGTGTCGCACGATGGGTGGCGGCTCGGCGCGCATCGTCTACCGCCACCTGATCCCGAATGCCCTGTCGGTGGTGATCGTGAACGTGACGTTCCTCATCGCCGACTCGATCCTCGCCCTCGCCTACCTGGGCTTCCTGGGCCTGGGGCTGCCGTACCCGGCGACCTCCTGGGGCGACATGCTCGGTAGCGCCCAGCAGAACGTCACCGGCGGCTACTGGTGGCTCGTCTACCCGGTGGGAGGCTGCCTGGTCGCGGTCGTCCTGGCGACCAACCTGATCGGCGACGCGTTGCGCGACGCCCTGGACGTGCGGCTGCGCCGCCGCTGAGATGGAGCTCTGACGGAGATGGCACCCGCCCTGGAGGTCACCGACCTCACCACCCACATCCAGCTCTCGCGTTCGGTCGTCCAACCGGTCGGCAATGTCGACCTGCTGATCGAGCGCGGGCAGACGATCGGCCTGGTCGGGGAGTCGGGCTCGGGTAAGTCGATGCTCGGCCTGTCGATCCTCAACCTGCTGCCGAACGGCGGCCATATCGTCGGCGGTTCGATCAAGCTCGGCGACCGGGAGCTCGTCGGTCTGCCCGACCGGGAGCTGCGCAAGCTGCGCGGTGACGCGATGGCGATGATCTTTCAGGACTCGCAGTCGTCCCTGAACCCGACCAAGTCGATCGGGGATCAGGTCGCCGAGCCGGTCCGTCTGCACCGGGAGGTCAACGCCCGGGAGGCACGTGACCGGGTCCTCGAGGTGCTGGAGCTCGTCGGCCTGCCCCGCCCCTCCGAGCGCCTCGACGACTACCCCCATCAGCTCTCGGGTGGTCTGCGTCAGCGCGTGATGATCGCGATCGCGCTCGCCTGCGAGCCGTCGGTGCTGCTCGCCGACGAGCCCACCACGGCGCTCGACGTCACGATCCAGGCCCAGATCCTCACCCTCCTCGACGACCTCAAGGACCGGCTGGGGATGGCGACGCTGCTCGTCACCCACGACATGGGCGTCGTCGCCGGACGGGCCGACCGCATCAACGTGATGTACGCGGGGCGGATCGTGGAGAGCGCCCCCACCGACGAGCTGTTCCGGGCGATGCGCCACCCCTACACCCAGGGGCTGCTCGGCTCGATCCCGCGGATGGATCAGGACACGCGCCAGCCGCTGCTCACGATCCCCGGCATCCCGCCGGACCTCACCAACCCGCCGCCCGGCTGCCGGTTCGCCCCGCGCTGCCCGCGGGCCAGCGAGCAGTGCCGTGAGTCCGAGCCGCCGCTCACGGGGGACGATCCCGGCCACCTGTTCGCCTGCTGGCACCCGGTCGACGGGCCGCTGGAGCGGCGCATCGACCCGTCGCTCGCCTCCCCGGTGCAGCGCGCCGCCCGCGGTGAGACCCATCTGCTCGAGGTCACGAACGTCGTGCGTGAGTACCCGGTCACGGCCGGCGCGCTGCTGCAGCGCAAGGTCGGCTCGGTGAAGGCGGTCTCCGACGTGAGCCTCTACCTGGACAAGGGCGAGACGCTCGGTCTGGTCGGCGAGTCGGGCTGTGGCAAGACGACGCTCGGCAAGATGATCGTCGGCATCGAGAAGCCCGACGGCGGCTCGGTGAAGCTCGAGGGCAACGAGATCTTCAAGCTCCGCGGCCGGGAGCTGCGCCACGCCCGCCGGGACCTGCAGATGATGTTCCAGGACCCGTACTCGTCGCTTGACCCCCGCATGCGGGTCGGCGCGATCCTCAACGAGCCGCTCGTGATCCAGGACGTCGGTACCCGCAAGGAGCGCGACCAGCGCGTCCGCAAGCTGATGGACGAGGTCGGCCTGCCGATCAACGCCCTGGAGCGCTACCCGCACGAGTTCTCCGGGGGTCAGCGCCAGCGCATCGGCCTCGCCCGCACGCTCGTGCTGGAGCCCAAGGTGATCGTCGCCGACGAGCCGGTGAGCGCGCTCGACGTCTCGATCCGTTCGCAGGTGCTCAACCTGATGAAGCGGCTGCAGGCCGAGTATGAGATGTCATCGGTCGTCATCTCCCACGACCTGGCGGTCGTCAAGTACCTCGCCGACCGGATCGCGGTCATGTACCTCGGCAAGGTGGTGGAGATCGGCTCCGGCGACGACATCTATCGCCGCCAGGCGCACCCCTACACCGAGGCGCTGATCAAGACGATCCCGCTGCCCGATCCGAGCGCCGAGCGCGCCAAGGATGACGCCGGGATCCGCGGCGAGCTGCCGAGCCCCGTCAACCCGCCGAGCGGATGTCGCTTCCGCACGCGCTGCCCCCGCGCCCAGGACCTGTGCGCCGCCGAGGAACCGCTGCTGCGGTCCTTCGGTCCCGGCCATTCGGCGGCGTGTCACTTCCCGCTGCGGGCGGCCACCGGCGACAACGGCGACGCTCAGGCGGTGGCGTCCTCGTCCTCGCCCGCGTCCTCCGCGTCGTCCTCTTCCTCGTCGTCGTCGACGTAGAGCGACTCGGCGGCGAGCTCGTGCTCGCCCCCGTCCCAGAGCTTGATCTCCAGGTAGTCCGCGCGGTAGTTGTCCGGGGCCAGGAGCGTGAAGCGACCTTCGTGGACGATGCACTGATCGACGACGAGATCGGCGAGCTCGGCGGTCACCATCTGGCCGTCGGCGACCAGCGGCACGCCCCACACGAGCGTCATGTCGGCGACGTTGCCGTTCTCCCCGCGCCAGCTGCCGACGACGTCATCGTTCAAGTCGAGCTTCCAGTCGGGGTTGCTCTCGGCGGTCTCTGAGGTGAAGTCGGCGTGGGCGTCGAACTCGCCGGGTCCGCCGGACCCACCCTCGGCGAAGGAGACGAACCCGAACAGCTCATAGCCGGTCGTCGTGCGGGCGACCGCCGGGACGTAGGTCCGGCCGTTCCAGGTGCGGTCGGGAAACCAGGCGACCTCGCCGGCCTCGCCGAGATCGGCGCCCTCGGTATCAAGCGCTCGGCAGGCTCCCGCGAAATGCTCGCCGAGCGTGTGCGCCCAGCGGCCGTAGGGGATCCCCTCCTGAGGCGGCTCGGCGGCGAAGCAGGTGACGAAGCGCGGTGCGGGGGGCAACGGCGAAAGCCTTTCAGTAGGCCCCGCGCCGCGAGAGGACGGCGGGGATGGTCTTGAGCAGGATCGAGAGGTCCAGGAGCACCGACCAGCCCTCCAGGTAGAGGAAGTCCAGCCGCACGAGGTCGTCGAAGTCGAGCTCTGAGCGACCGGAGACCTGCCACAGGCCGGTGACGCCGGGCAGCACCAGGTAGCGCTTCTTGTGCCATTCGGCGAGCCGCTCGAAGTCGCGCATCGGCAGCGGCCGGGGGCCGACGAGCGACATCTCCCCGCGCACGACGTTGAGCAGCTGGGGCAGCTCGTCGAGCGAGAACCGGCGCAGCATCCGCCCGACGCTGGTCAGCCGCGGATCGTCGCGGATCTTGAACAGCGCGCCGGAGGACTCGTTGAGCGCCTCGAGCTGATCCTCGGTGAGATCGATGTCGGTGCGCATCGTGCGGAACTTCAGGCACGCGAACTCGCGCGCGCCGATCCCCGGGCGCATCGAGCGGTAGATGATCGGTCCGCGTGAGTTGAAGCGGACCGCGAGCGCGATCACCGCCAGCAGCGGTGAGATGAGCAGCAGCACGAGCCCGGCGACGACGAGGTCGAAGGTCCGCTTGATCGCGAACTGGGTGCCGTCGAAGGCGGGTGGGCGCAAGGTGAACAGGGGCAGCGACTCGCCGGGGACGAACTCGGCGCGGTCGAGCAGGATCTCCATCGTCGAGGGCGCGACGTGGACGACGATCCCGCGGGCGTGGCAGATCTCGGCGAGGTCGAGCGCGGGCCCCTGGGGGAAGTCGGGGTCGGCGATGATCACCTCGTCGAGGTGCTCGCGGCTGAGCACCGCCTCCAGGTCCTGCAGCCCGCCCAGCGAGCGCAGGCCGCCCTGGGGGGTCATGCCGAGTGAGATGTAGCCGACGACGTCGACGGCGGTCCGGGCGCTGCCCTCCAGTGCGTCGGCGACGGCCCCGATGTGGGTGCCCGAGCCGACGAGCACCGCACGCCGCCGGTAGCCGACCTGCTCCAGCACCCGCCCGGTCACCTGGGTGTAGACCTCGCGCAGGGCCGAGTCATAGACGAGCCCGAACGCGAAGGAGCCGTAGAAGATCCAGTAGCTGGAGAAGTGCTGTCCGTCGACGAGCGCGAAGATGAGCCCGATCAGGGTCGCCTGAAACAGGCCGGTCGTGATCTTGACCAGCCCCGGCCGGCGCGGGCGATCGGCGTACAGGTCCAGCCGGGCGAACGCGAGCACCGTGAGCAGGTAGGCGAAGGCGAGGAAGTGGTCGGTGCTGGCCCAGGCCGTCGACGCGCCCAGGCCGCTCTCGACCAGCAGCTTCAGCGCATTGGCGGTGAACAGCGCGCCGCAGACGGCGGCGAAGTCGAGGGCGAGCAGGGTGATCGTGCGGGCGACGGTGCGCAGCGTTGCCCGGCGCATGAGCACCGACGCGAGCGGGGGCCGCTTGCGGCGCACGTCGCGCTCGGGCAGCGTGACCGGAGTGGAATCCGCATTCCGTGCGTGGGGACCTCGGTCGATGGCCTGTTTCTGGTTGATCGTCACGCTAGAAGGGTGGTTCTACCCGTCAAGGGGCGCTTCCCTGATGACAACGGCTCGTGCCGGGCGAAGTTGCGCCGGAATCCGGGCCTTTCGCGTGGGAGATGCCCCGCCCACGCGTAACCGGCGCGTCAGTCTCCGATCAGCTTATCCCGACCCGAGCGAGCCACCGTCAGCTCCAGGCCCTCGCGCAGCTGCACGGTCGGCTCCCACTTGAGGATCTCCCGGGCGCGGCTGATGTCGGGACGGCGCACCTGGGGATCGTCGGTCGGCAGCGCCTCATAGACGATCTCGGACTTCGACCCCGTCACCTCGATGACCTGCTTGGCGAGCTCCAGCAGCGTGAACTCGTTGGGGTTGCCGACGTTCACCGGGTCGTGCTCCCCTGACTCGGCGAGGGCGAGGATCCCCCGCACGAGGTCGTCGACGTAGCAGAACGAACGCGTCTGAGACCCGTCGCCGAACACCGTGATCGGCCGGTTCTGCAGGGCTTGGCGCATGAACGTCGGGATCGCCCGTCCGTCGCGCGGTCTCATCTTGGGCCCGTACGTGTTGAAGATCCGAACGATCGCGGTGTCGACGCCCTGCTGGCGGTGGTAGGCCATGGTGAGCGCCTCCGCATAGCGCTTGGCCTCGTCGTAGACCCCGCGCGGGCCGATCGGGTTGACGTGGCCCCAGTAGCTCTCGGGCTGGGGATGGACCTGCGGATCGCCGTAGACCTCGCTGGTGGAGGCGGTGAGGAACCGCGCCCGGTGCAGCTTGGCCAGCCCCAGCGTGTGGTGCGTCCCGTAGGAGCCGACCTTGAGCGTGTGCAGCGGCAGGCGCAGATAGTCGATCGGCGACGCCGGCGAGGCGAAATGGAGGACGAGGTCGATCGGCTCCTCGACGAAGTAGGGCTCGATGATGTCGATCTGGCGAAACTGAAAGTCGGCGGAGCGCAGGTGCTCGATGTTCTCCAGCGACCCGGTCTCGAAGTTGTCGACGCAGATGACGCGGTGGCCCCGCTGCAGGAGCTCCTCGCACAGATGGGAGCCGAGGAAGCCGGCGCCGCCGGTGACCAGACAGGTGGACATGCGCCGCAATCTACCGGTCTGCGGGCCGTGGCGCCGGTATCGTGCCGGCGACCCACTCGCCCGCCTCGCGCTTCCAGATCGGGGCGCGGGCCTTGATCTCGTCGATGATCTCCCGCGCGCCGGCGAACGCCTCGTCGCGGTGGGGCGCCGAGACGGCGATGAGCACCGACGCCTCGCCGAGCGCGACGACCCCGACCCGGTGCTCGGCGGCGGCCGCGCACAGGCCGTGGCTCGCCGCCGCCCGGGCGACGATCTCGCGCATCTGCGCGAGCGCCATCTCGGCGTAGGCCTCGTAGTCGAGATGGTCGACGTCGCGCGTCACCCCGGAGAACGTCACCACCGCGCCGGCCCGGGGGTCGCCCACGAGGTCGAGCAGCCGGTCCAGCGACAGGGGCGCGTCGTCGATGCGCACATGCAGCCGCGGGCCGCCCGACGGCGCGCCGCCCGAGACGGGCGGGATCAGCGCGAGCTCGTCGCCGGCGACCAGCGGCCGGGTCGCGTCGGCGTACTCCCGGTTGACCGCCATCACCACCGAGACGCCCTCGGTGAGCTCGCCGACCGCAGCCAGGGCATCCGCCACCCGCGCGCCCTCGGGCAGCTCCAGCGACAGCTCGCCGACGCCGGCGCGGTCACGCAGCCCGGCGAACAGTGCGATCGTCACGCGCATCGGCCGCCAAGCGTACGCCGGAGCGCACGGCGCACCGGTAACGTGGAGCTATGTCCACCGCCGATGAGAACCTCACGATCGCCCCGATCGTCGGCCCTGACGATCCGCGCCGGTTCACCGATTCCGGGATCGAGGTCGCGCCGCTCTACGACGAGCGCGATCTGCCCGACGACCTCTCCGCACGCCTGGGGGAGCCGGGGGAGTACCCCTACACGCGCGGCGTGCACCGCGACATGTACCGCACGCAGCTGTGGACGATGCGCCAGTACGCGGGGTACGCGTCGGCGAAGGAGTCCAACGAGCGCTACCGCTACCTGCTGCGCAACGGCTCCACCGGCCTCTCGATGGCCTTCGACCTGCCCACCCAGCTGGGCCTGGACTCCGATGACCCCCGCTGCCTGGGGGAGGTCGGCCGCACCGGGGTCGCGATCGACTCGATCGACGACATGCGCACCGCCTTCGATCAGATCCCGCTGGATCAGGTGTCGACGTCGATGACGATCAACGCGCCGGCGGCGGTGCTGCTGCTGCTCTACGAGCTGGTCGGCGAGGAGCAGGGAGTGCCCAGCCACGAGCTGCGCGGCACCACCCAGAACGACATCCTCAAGGAGTACATCGCGCGCGGGAACTACATCTACCCGCCCCAGCCGGCGATCCGGCTGACCACCGACCTGTTCGCCTACTGCAACGAGCACGTCCCCAAGTGGAACACGGTCTCGATCTCCGGCTATCACTTCCGGGAGAAGGGCGCCTCGGCGGTCCAGGAGGTCGCCTTCACGCTCGCCAACGGCATCGCCTACGTGCAGGCGGCGCTCGACGCGGGCCTCGAGATCGACCGCTTCGCGCCGCGGCTGGCGTTCTTCTTCAACGGTCACAACAACGTCTTTCAGGAGGTGGCCAAGTTCCGGGCCGCCCGGCGGATGTGGGCGCAGATCATGCGCGAGCGCTTCGGCGCCCAGGACGAGCGCTCCTGGCGGCTGCGCTTCCACACCCAGACCGCGGGGGTGACGCTCACCGCCCAGCAGCCGGAGAACAACATCGTGCGCGTCGCCCTCCAGGGGTTCGCGGCGGTCTGCGGCGGCACCCAGTCGCTGCACACCAACGGCTTTGACGAGGCGCTCGCGCTGCCGACCGAGCGGGCGGCGAAGATCGCGATCCGCACCCAGCAGATCATCGGCTATGAGTCCGGGGCGGCCGACACCGTCGACCCGTTCGCCGGCTCCTACTACGTCGAGTCGCTCACCGACGAGATCGAGGCCCGCGCCCGCGAGCTGATCGACAAGGTCGACGAGCTCGGCGGCTCGGTGGCGGCGATCGAGTTCGTCAAATCCGAGATCGAGGAGTCGGCGTTCGGCTACTTCGAGCGCTACCGCACCGAGCAGGACGTCGTCGTCGGAGTCAACCGCTTCGTCGACGAGGGCCTGGAGATGACCGACATCCTCAAGGTCGACCCCGAGTCCGAGCGTGAGCAGGTCGCGCGGCTGGCCTCGTTCAAGGCCGACCGCGACGGCGCCCGCATCGACGGTCGCCTGCAGGAGATCCGCGACGCCGCCGCGGGGACCGACACCCTGCTGCCGGTCCTGCGCCGGGCGCTCGCGGACCGCTGCACGATCGGCGAGGTGTGCGGTGCGATGCGCGACGTGTTCGGCGACTATCAGCCGACCTACTGAGCCGGGGCCGCTTCGTCGATGATCGCCCCCGCGACGGTTCACTTCTCCGACGTCATCCTCGCCCTGCACGTCATCTCGGTGATCGTCGCCTTCGGGGTGCTGTTCGCCTACCCGCTGTTCATGCTCGTCGGCGCCCGGCTGGATCCGGCCGCGATGCCGTGGTTTCACCAGATGCAGCAGAGCGTCAGCCGCCGCCTGACCTCGCCCGGGCTCGTGCTGGTCGTCGTCTTCGGCGTCATCCTCGCCTCCGAGCTGCACGCCTGGAAGGCGTTCTACGTCCAGTGGGGGATCGGCGTCTCGATCGTCATCGGGGCGATCGAGGGCCTCTTCATGGCCCCCCACGTGCGCCGGCTGGTCGAGCTGTCCCGGCGTGATCTGCAGCCGAGCCCGACCGGTCCATCGGTCCGATCCGGCGGCGCGCCGGCGGCGACGCTCAGCGCCGAGTACCAGGTCACCCAGCGCCAGACGCTGCTCGGCGCGGTCGTGATCTCGGTGCTCGTGCTCATCACCGTGTTCCTGATGGCGCTGCACATCGGCGGCTGAGCGTCTGAGGATGGCCGTTCCCGCGCCGCCGCGGCGCCTCCGGGCGCATCCCCGCCGCTTGATGGTGGCGATCGCGTCGCTCGTGATCGCCGCCGACCAGGTGAGCAAGGCGCTCGCCGTCCACGACCTCGCCGGCCGCGGGATCGTCAACGTCGCCGGCGGTCTGTTTCACCTGGAGCTCTACCGCAACTTCGCGGGGTCGGGCAATCGGCTCACCGGCCATCCGGTGCTCGTCTCGCTGCTCGCGCTGGCCGCGGTGGGCCTGATCGTCGCCCTCGCCGTGCGGGTGCGCAGCCCGGCGACCGCGGTGGCGATCGGTCTGCTGCTCGGCGGGGGCTGCGGCAACCTGCTGGATCGGCTGCTGCGCGCGCCCGGCCCGCTGCGCGGCGGCGTCGTGGACTGGCTGAAGCCGACGCTGTCCGGAGGGTCGATGAACGTCGCCGACCTGTCGATCGCCGGCGGGGTGCTCGTGCTCGTGGTCGCCTCGTCGGTCGGGGCGTGGCGCGCCCGGACCCATGGCACGGTGCCCGGCCCGGCCTGAAAAGCGCTCCGCGCCCCGCGGTGCGATCGCGTCACGGCCCCCCGACGGCCAAGCCCCTTAGACTCGCCGCCCATGACCGACACGGCTGACACCGAAACCACCGTCCCGGAGACCGCCGAGGCCAAGCTCGCCCAGTTGCACGAGCTGCGCGAGGAGGCGATCCACAACGCGGGTCAGTCCGCGGTCGACAAGCAGCACGCCAAGGGCAAGTTCACCGCCCGGGAGCGGATCGCCAAGCTCCTGGACCCGGACTCCTTTCAGGAGATGGACACGTTCGTGCGCCATCGCACCACCGACTTCGAGATGCAGGAGCGCCGCCCCTACGGCGACGCGGTCGTCACCGGCCACGGCACGATCGACGGCCGCCGGGTGTGCGTGTTCAGCCAGGACTTCACGGTGTTCGGCGGCTCCCTGGGCGAGGTGATGGCCGAGAAGATCTGCAAGGTGATGGACCTCGCGGCCAAGATCGGCTGCCCGGTGATCGGGCTCAACGACTCCGGCGGGGCGCGGATCCAGGAGGGGGTCGTGTCGCTCGGCGCCTACGGCGACGTGTTCCTGCGCAACGTCCGCTGCAGCGGCGTCATCCCGCAGATCTCGCTGGTCATGGGGCCGTGCGCGGGCGGTGCGGTGTACTCGCCGGCGATCACCGACTTCATCTTCATGGTGAAGGAGACCTCGCACATGTTCATCACCGGCCCCGACGTGATCAAGACGGTCACCGGCGAGGAGGTCGGCTTCGAGGAGCTCGGCGGCGCGATGTCGCACAACGCGAAGTCCGGAGTCGCCCACTTCGCCTCCGACGACGAGGAGCAGTGTCTTCAGGACGCTCGCTACCTGCTCTCCTTCCTGCCCCAGAACAACCTCGAGACGCCGCCGCGGACCACCCCCGTCGACGATCCGCGGCGTGCCGATCCGGAGCTGGACACGATCGTCCCCGACAGTCCCAACCGGCCCTATGACATGTGGGAGGTGATCGGACGCGTCGTCGACGACGGCGAGTACCTCGAGGTCGCCGAGCACCACGCGCGCAACATCGTCTGCGGGTTCGCGCGGCTGGATGGCTTCAGCATCGGGGTCGTGGCCAACCAGCCCGCGCAGCTGGCCGGGGTGCTGGACATCGAGTCCTCGGAGAAGGCGGCCCGGTTCATCCGCACCTGCGACGCCTTCAACATCCCGATCATCACCTTCTGCGACGTCCCGGGCTTCCTGCCCGGCACCACCCAGGAGTGGGGCGGGATCATCCGCCACGGCGCCAAGCTGCTCTACGCCTACGCCGAGGCGACGGTGCCGAAGATCACCGTGATCACGCGCAAGGCCTACGGGGGCGCCTACGACGTGATGGGGTCAAAGCACCTCGCCGCCGACTACAACCTCGCGTGGCCGACCGCCGAGGTCGCCGTGATGGGCCCCGAGGGCGCGGTGAACATCATCTTCCGCCGCGATCTCGCCGACGCCGATGACCCCGACGCCCGCCGCCAGGAGCACATCGACGCCTACAAGGCCCACTTCGCAAACCCCTACGTGGCCGCCGAGCGGGGCTACCTCGATGACGTCATCCTGCCCCACGAGACCCGGCCCAAGCTCATCACCGCGCTGCACACGCTGGCCACCAAGCGCGAGCCGGGCCCGCAGCGCAAGCACGGCAACATCCCCCTGTAGTCGCCGGAGCGGCCGGGCCCAGCGCCGGCCGACGGTGATCGGGCGACATCGGGGTCGCCGACTGACCGGAAATCCGTCCATTTCGGTCCCCGACCGGCAAGCCGCGCGGCATCGGTGCCGATCGGGCCCCCATGGCCGCCCTCTCTCGCCGCGTGCGTGCGCTCGTCCTCACGACGGGCGCCGCGGCGTGTCTGGCTCCCGCGGCGGCCGCGCACGCCGACGGGATGCGCGCGACGGTGACGCTGCGCCCCCGCCACGCCCATGAGCTCGCCGCCTACGCGGCCGCCGTCTCCACACCCGGCTCCGCGGACTACCACCGCTACCTGTCGGTGGCGGGCTTCACGCGGCGCTTCGCCCCGACCGCCGCGCAGCGCCACCGGGTCGTCTCCCAGCTGCGCGCCCGTGGCCTGATCGCCACCGCGACCAGCCCCGACGACCTCTCGATCAGCGTCCGCGTCGATGCCCACTCCCTCGCCGCCGACGGCCTCGCCGCCCGACACGTCTCCGCCGGCCGGCTGCGGCTCGGCCACGAGGTCCAGGCGATCGTCGGGGTGCACGCGCCGGCGCCGCGGGCGTCGGTGATCCTGCGTCCCGCCAGGGCGTCACATACCCCGGACGTCCTCGCCCGCGCGGCGGCGGTGAGCACCCCCGTCGGGGCCGGCCCCCAGGCGTGCGCCGCCGCCCAGTCGCTGGCGAGCAGCCAGGGCGCCTTCACCCCTGCGCAGATCGCCGCACGCTACGGCCTCGGCAACTTCTACGCCGCCGGCGACCTGGGCCGGGGCATCACCGTCGGCGTGTATGAGCTCGAGCCGTTCAACGCCTCCGACATCGCGGCCTATCAGGCGTGCCTGGGCACGAGCGCAACCGTCGAGACCGAGATGGTCGACGGCGGCGCCGGCGCCGGCGCCGGGAGCGGTGAGGCGGTGACCGACATCGAGGACGTCATGGGGCTCGTGCCCGACGCGACGATCCGCGTCTACGAGGGTCCCCAGAGCGGGGCCGGCGCCTACGCGACGTACGCCGCGATGGTCTCCGACGATGCCGTCAACGTCATCTCGACATCGTGGGGGCTGTGTGAGGCGCAGCTCGGATCCGCCGCCGCGCAGGCGGAGAACACGCTCTTTGAGGAGGCGGCGGCCCAGGGGCAGACGGTCCTTGCCGCCTCCGGCGACAGCGGCGCGAACGACTGCGCCAACGGCAGCCGGGCCGTCGACGACCCCGCCTCCGAGCCCTACGTGACCGCCGTCGGCGGCACCTCCGCGCGCTCGAGCCCCGACACCGTGTGGGACAACACGCTTGGGGCCGGCGGCGGGGGCGCGTCCACGCTGTGGGCCCACCCGGCGTGGCAGACGAGCGCGACCGCCCAGACGGCGGTCAGCTGCGGGACCTCGGGCTACAGCTGCCGCGAGCTGCCCGACATCTCCGCCGACGCCGACCCCACCAGCGGCTACGTGATCGACTACAAGGGCGCCTGGCGGACGGTCGGCGGAACCAGCGCCGCCGCGCCCACGGTCGCGTCGCTGGCCGCGCTCGCCGATGCCGAGCCCAGCTGCGCCGGTCATCCGGTCGGGTTCCTCAACCCCGCGCTCTACGCCGACGCCGCCGACCTCGCCGATGTGACCTCGGGCGCCAACACGTTCGGCGGGGTGCAGGGCTTCAGCGCCGCCGCCGGCTATGACATGGCCTCGGGTCTCGGCACCCCCACCGCCGCGCTGGGCCCCGCGCTCTGTCACGACCAGCTCACGCTCACGACGCCGGCGGCCCAGACCTGGACGGCGACCCGGCTGATCGCGCTCACCCCCGTCGCGGTGAGCAGTCAGGGCGTGTCGATCACGTGGTCGGCGGCCGGTCTGCCCGCCGGCACCACGATCACCCCCACCGGTCACATCACCGGCGCGCCGACGACCGCGGGGCGCTACGCGGTCACGCTCACGGCGCTGGACGCCGACGGCGCCCGGCAGACGACCTCGTTCCCGGTGACGGTCGTCGCGGCGCCGCCGGCGGTCGTGGCTCCGTCGAGCACCGCGACCTCGACCGCGAAGCCGACCGTCAAACCGACCACGACCTCCCCGCATCCGGCCGGCGGGCGCGCGACGGGCGCGGTGCAGCGACTCGGCTCGATCTCCGCCCGCGTGGGACGGAGGCTGCGGGTGGCCCTGCGCCGCCGCGTGCACCTCACCGGCGCCGGGACGGTGCGCTGGCGCGCCCGCGGCCTGCCGCGGGGTCTGCGCATCGAGCCCCGCAGCGGCCTGATCACCGGCACC
>CAZZWJ010000024.1:10631-16903 GCA_964657875.1 uncultured Solirubrobacteraceae bacterium | reverse complement strand
CGCTGGACTGGCCGGCCCTGGCCGCGTTCCCGGGGACGCTCGTCTTCTACATGGGCGTCAAGCGCCTGCCGGCGATCGCCGAGAGCCTGCGCGCCGGCGGCCGCTCGGCGTCGGAGCCCGCCGCGGTGATCGAACGCGGGACGCTGCCCGGCCAGCGGGTCGTCGGCGGGACCCTGGAGACGATCGCCCAGGTCGCCGCCGACGCCGGGATCCGCGCGCCGGCGATCTCGCTGTTCGGCGCGGTGGCGAGCCTGCGTGAGAACCTCGCGTGGCGGCCGACCCGGTCGCTTGAGGGGACGACGATCGCCGTCACCCGGGCCCGCGCGCAGGCGAGCGGTCTGGCCGCGCGACTCGTCGAGCTCGGCGCCGAGGTCGTCCAGGCGCCGGTGATCAGGGTCTCCGCGCTGCCGGGCCCGGCCCCCGACCTGCGTCGCTATGACCTCGTGTGCCTGACCAGTCCCAACGGCGTGCAGATGTTGTTCGAGCGCCTGACCGCAGCGGGGCTGGACGCCCGGGCGCTCGCCGGAACCCGCGTCGCGGCGATCGGGCCCGGGACCACCCGCGCGCTCGCCGACCACGGGGTGATCGCCGATGTCGTGCCCGAGCGCTTCGTCGCCGAGGGGCTGATCGAGGCGCTCGCCGACGTGCCCGTGAGCCGAGCGCTCGTCGCCGCCGCCGCGCAGGCCCGGGACACGCTGCCCAACGCGCTGCGCGAACGGGGCGCGGAGGTCGACGTGCTCGCCCTCTATGAGACGGTCGCCGAGCCGGTCACCGCCGCCGAGCGCGCCGCGATCACCGCCGCCGACTACGTCACCTTCACCTCCGCCTCGACCGCGCGCTTCTTCTTTGCCGCGGCCGCGGCCGCGCCCGCCGCCGCCGCCGACGGGCTCGGCGAGCACGCCCGCCTGGCCTCGATCGGCCCGGTGACGAGCGACACCCTGCGGGAGCTCGGCCATCCGCCCGACCTCGAAGCCGAGCGCCATGACATCGAGGGTCTGATCGCCGCGATCGTCGCCGATGCCGGACGCTGAGTCACCCGACCGCTGACACACACGTCCTGACACGGTCGCGCACCGGCGCGGGCGGGCATCAAGCACGGAGCGAGGCTGCCGATAAAGGGGGGGTGGACGAGGAACTGCGCCTGCGCGCACGCATGGTCGGCGCCGGCCTGTGGCTGAGCGCGGTGCTCATCGCCGCCGTGAGCCTGTGGATCGCGTGCACCTGGTCTCGCCCGCACCGCGGCGGCATGACCGTCATGGTTCTCGGCGCGGCCCTGACCACGCTGCTGATCGCCTGCCTGCCGCGCGAGCGGGTGGTCGCCAGTCGCTGGCGCGAGGGGTTCTTCCTGGCCTGGACGCTGTCACTGATCGCGTTCATCGCCGCCGCTGCCGATCTCGACGTCGGAACCCGCAGCCCGATCGTGCTCACGCTGTTTCTCACCCTCGTCTACGCCGCGCTCTCCTATCCGCCGCGTTCGGTGGGCTTCGTCTCGGTCTCCTCGCTGCTCGCCCTCGCCATCGTCAGCCTCGTGCATGGCGGACCGGTCACCTCGGTGTACCTCGTCGGGTTGATGCTCACGCTCACGCTGACCGGGGTGATGTGCGTGTTTCAGGCCCGTCTGCAGCAGCAGGCCCGCAGCGAGCTGCGCGTCGTCTCGCGCAGCGACCCGCTCACCGGGGCGCTGAACCGTCTCGGCTTCAACGAGCGGATGAGCGTCGAGCTGGCCCGGGCCGCGCGCGACGGCGCGCCCCTCTCGGTCGCCCTGCTCGACTTCAACGGCTTCAAGCAGATCAACGACCGCTACGGCCATTCGGTCGGCGACGAGCTGTTGTGCTGGGCCGTCGATGCGATGGGCAGCGCGCTGCGCCCCGGTGACGCCCTCGCCCGACTCGGCGGCGATGAGTTCGCGGCGGTCCTGCCCGCCACCGCCCTGAAGGAGGCCGCCCAGGTGGCCGACCGGCTCACGCTGGCGCTGTCGCTGCGGATCTCGGCGTGTGCCGGGGTGGCGGGCACCGACCGCGACGGAACGTCCTTTGAGCTGCTGCACCAGCGGGCCGATCAACGCCTGTATGACGCCAAGCGGGAGCGTCCCGCGGCGCCGGCCCGGCGCCTGATCGCCGGCTGAGCGGACCGGCCGCCCTCTGCGAAGATCGGCGCGTGGACGCCCCGGTCATCAGCTTCCTCAGCGATTACGGTCTCAGCGACGGCTTCGTCGGGGTCTGTCACGGCGTGATCGCGCGGGGCTGTCCGCGGGCGCGGGTGATCGACCTGAGCCACGGGATCGCGCCCCATGACGTCCGTGGGGGCGCGCTCGTGCTCGCGGGGGCGCTCAGGTTTCTGCCGGCGGGCGTCCACCTCGCGGACGTGACCGACGCCCGGGGGCTCGGGGGTCGGTGCCGTGCGGTGGCGATCGCCTGCGGTGACGGTCTGCGGTTCGTCGGGCCGGACAACGGCCTGCTGGCGGTGGCGGTGGCGGCTGCGGGCGGAGCCGAGGCGGCTGTCGATCTCGCCGGTTCCCCGCTGGCCATCCTGCCGGTGTCGGCGACCTTTCCCGGCCGCGATCTGCTCGCGCCGGTTGCGGCCGGTCTCGCCGCGGGGTGGGCGCTTGAGCGGGTCGGCGCGTCCGTCGATCCGTCGTCGCTCACGCCGCTCGTGCTGCCCGAGGCCGCGCTCGACGGCGACGGTGTCGAGCTCATCGCCCACGTCCTGTCCGTCGATCGCTTCGGCAACCTCGAGCTCGACGCGACCCCCGCTCAGCTCATCGCCCTCGGCCTCGCGGTCGGGCGCGCGGTGGCGCTCACCCCCCAGGGACGGTCGGCACCGACGCAGGTGCACTGGGGCCACACGTTCGCCGACGTCGGGTCCGGTGAGCTCGTGCTCTTCGAAGATCCCCAGCGCCGGCTCGCCGTCGCCGTCAACCGGGCGAGCGCCGCGGCCCGCCTCGGGCTCGGCGCCGACGACGTCGTGCGCCTCGGCGCGCCATGAGCCGGCTGGGCAGACCGCGGGTACACCTGCGGCGCACCGACTCCACGAATCTGCGCGCCCGCGCGCTCGCCGCCGCCGGCGCGCCCGACGGCACGCTGGTCACCGCCGCCGAGCAGTCGGCGGGCCGCGGGCGCCAGGGCCGCAGCTGGAGCGCGCCCGCGGGCGGGGGGCTGCTCATGTCGGTGGTGTTGCGAGATCCGCCGTCGCTGCTGGCGCTGATCGCCGGCGTCGCGGTGGCCGAGGTCGCGCAGGCGAACGACGGCGCCGGGCGCACCGCACGCGTGAAGTGGCCCAACGACGTGCTGCTCGACGGGCGCAAGGTCGCCGGCATCCTCGTCGAAGGTCGACCGCAGGAGCGCTGGGCGGTCCTCGGCATCGGTCTCAACGTGGCCCTCACGCCGTCGCGGCTTCCCGACGGGATCGCGGACCGCGCCGCGAGCCTCGGCCTCGAGCCGGCTGCGGTGGCGGACGTGCTGACGGCGACGCTGGCGGCGCTGGAGACGTGCCTGTCGCTGCCCACCGAGCAGGTGCTCGAGCGGTGGCGGGCCCGCGACGCGCTGTCCGGGCGCCCGGTGAACTGGGCATCGGGATCGGGGACCGGCGCCGGGATCGACGACACCGGACGACTGCTCGTCGACACCGGCGGCGCGACCGTCGTCCTGGATGCCGGCGAGGTCCACCTGAGCTGATCACGGCTCGACGCGGAGCCCGCGCCCGGGCCCCAAGGGGTCGTCTACGATCCCGCCGGATGCTCCTCACGCGACTTGACCGGGCGCGGCACGGCGCGTCGGTGCTGGCGCTCTCGGCGTCGCTGGCGCTCACCGTCACCGCGTGTGGCGGGTCCTCAGCGCCGCCCGCCTCGTCCTCGAGTGCGTCCCCCGCTTCGTCGGCGACATCGGGCTCGAGTGGGGCCGCGGCGGCCGTGTCAGTCGGTCGGCGCGTGTTCGTGAGTGCCGGCTGCGGGAGCTGTCACACGCTCGCGGCCGTGCACGCGACCGGCAGGGTGGGACCGAATCTCGACCAGCTCAAGCCGTCCGTCGCCGCGGTCGTCAATCAGGTCACCCACGGTGGCGGCGCGATGCCGAGCTACGCCAAGCGCCTGAGTGCCCCCAAAATCCAGGCGGTTGCCCAGTTCGTCGCCTCGGTGACGAAGTAGGTCGTCGAGCGCGGCGCTAGGCGGCCGCTTCGGCTCCCTCGGAGTCATCGTCGCGCGGGAGCTGCTCGACGTTGTCATCAAGCTCGTCGTCGGGATCGACGCCCACGGCCTCGGTGACCGGTGCGGACGTGACCGGACCGGTGGTGGACCCCTTGCGCCGACGCCGCTTGGAGCTTGAGCTGCGGCGGGCCTTGGGGAAGTTGCGCAGCAGCTCGCGGGAGAGCGCGGCGGGCTTGCGGGCCATCCGGGTGCGGGCGCCGCGCAGCGCCTCCTCGGCCTCGGGCGTGTGGGCGAGCGCGGCGGCGAGCAGGGCCGCCGACAACCGCCGGTCCTCCTTGCGCGTCGCATGCACGAGACGCCGGGCGTTGCGGGCGTGGGCGGGACCGCTTGAGTTCACGAGCAGGCCGAGCAGCCGCTTGGTCTCCGGCCAGCGCTGGACGGCGTACTCCTCATGGACCTCGCGCGTGTACTCGGCCATCCGCCAGATCCAGGCGTTGGCCTGATCGCGGCGGCCGATGCGGCGCTCGGCGAGCGCCTGGAGCATGATCTTGACGCCCTCGCGCCGTTCGTCACGCGGCCAGCCGCCCATGATGTCGATCGCGGTGTCGAACGCCTCGGCGTCCTTGGCGGCGGCGATCTCCTGCAGCGCGCGCAGTCGCAGCTGGGCGGTCTTGTTGCGCTGCACGGCGTTGATCAGGAAGCGGCTCTTGAGCTCGCCCTGATGGTCGAAGTGCAGCATCGCCTTCGCCCGGCGCCAGCCGTTGGTCGCCACGCGTGCGCCGGCGAGCGCCGCCCAGACGTGCTGCTCGCCGTAGTCGAGGTTCTCGACGGCGATCCGCCACAGCTCCCGCTCGAAGACCTCGGCCCGGCGCTCGGGGTCAGGGGTGACCGGCAGCACCCGGCGCTCGACGCGGATCCGGCGTCCGCGGCCCCGGCGCACCGGCCCGACGACGATCGCCCCGCCGCGGTAGACGTCGCGGTCCAGGAGCGAGTGCAGGGTGACCACCGGGTCGTCGTGCTTGGTCGCGGGATGGACGAAGTCGATGACGATGCCCGATTCCTTGCCCTGCTGGCGGCGGGTGACGCGGCCGACGCGCTGCTGGTAGATGCGCTTGGAGGCGGTCGGCGCCAGGTGCATGCAGATCGTCGCCCGCGGGCTGTTCCACCCCTCGGCGAGCAGCTGGGCGTTGACGAGCACGTCGACCTTGCCCGACTCGTAGTCGGCGAGGACGCGCGCGAGCTCGCGCTTGGGGGTCTCGCCGGAAACCGCCTTGGCCTTGATCCCCACCGCCCGGAAGGACTCGGCGACGTTGTAGGCGTGCTTGACCCCGGCGGCGTAGACGACCCCGGGGATGCCGTTGAACCGCGTCTTGTACAGGTCGGCGATCGCGAGGTTGAACGGGGTCTGGTCCAGGATCTCGGCGAGCATCTCCTGGTCGAACTCGGTGTCGACCTCGCCCCGGCGCAGCGGCACCTTGGCGATCGTGCGCACGCCCGGTCCGGGCGGGATGCGGATGCAGCGCAACGGCGAGATGACTCCGCGTCGCGCCGCCTGGGCGAGGTCGAAGCGGCTGGTCTGGGTGGGGAAGAGGTCGGTGACGTGGCGGGCGATGAGCGCGCCGGTCGCGGTCATGCCGACGAAGATCGGGCCCGCCCAGGCGCGGATCGCCCCGGAGGTCTTCTCGCCGAGCGCGGTGTGGGCCTCGTCGCAGATGACGACCGTGTAGGCGTCGGAGATGCGCCCGGCGTTGCGCACGAACCACTGGTAGGTCTCGACGGTGACCGGGCCGTTGACCGAGTCCTCGCCGTCGAGCAGCGGCCCCGAGATGCGATCGCGGTACCCGCGGTCACGCAGCTCGCCGTGGAACTGATCGACGAGGTTGCGGCGGTGGGTGAGGATCAGGACGCCGCCGCTGCGGCTCGCCTCGACGAACCCGAGGGCGGCGACCGTCTTGCCGGCGCCGGTCGCGTGCTCAAACCAGAAGCGCTTGGCCGCGTTGGGGTCCTCGGGCTGCTCGGCGAGCTGCGGCTCCTCGTCGTCATGGCTCTCGTCGTGCCAGTCCTGGGGCTCTGAGTCCTCGGATTCGTGCTCGTCCTCAGGCGCCTCGTCGTCATCGTCGGCCTCGAGGTC
>CAZZWJ010000024.1:0-10621 GCA_964657875.1 uncultured Solirubrobacteraceae bacterium | reverse complement strand
CCGCGTCGGCCGTGTCCGCGTCGCCGTGCGCCTCGGGATGCTCCGGGTCGGGCTCGTCGAGGAGGTCACCCGGCTCATCGTCCGCCGCGTCCCGGAGGTCGAGCTCGACCGGCCCGGCGACGGCCACCCCGCGCTGGGCTTCGGCGAGCAGCGCGGTGAGCGTGCCGGACAGCGCGTCGACCTGATGGGCGGAGAGCACGGTGCCGTCGACGAGGCGGGGCTCCTCCTCCGACAGCAGCCGCTCGAGGCCGAGCAGCAGGCTGTATTCGTGGCGCCAGGCGACCGACGGTGACTTGCGTCCCTCGGCGACCTCGGTGAGCGCGGCATCGAGCGCTCGACGTCTCGGTGTCCCGGGGGACAGGGCGTCCTGGATGGATTCGCCGTCGTACACGAAGCGCTCACGGGTGAGCAGCTCAGCGCGGGCGATCGCGTCAGGGTTGGGGAACGGGTTCACAGCACCCATGATTCGTCACAGATTGGCTTAGGATGAGCGGGCCACGGCGGCACTTCAGCGGCCCGTCGCGTCCGGCTTCGGACGCCACTTCAAACGGTCTCCTGAAAGGAAGCTGCCGCGGTACCCCACGGCATCTCAGGTTTATTTAAGCAGATCGGCTCGGACAGACCGACTGCGGGGGAGTTCGGTGGTCGTGTGGCAATCTATTCAGCGTGCGACTCCACGGCGTCCCGGTGATCCTCGCGACGGCGATCGGCCTGGTGCTCACCGGCTGCGGGTCGACGTCGTCCGCTCACAGCGCGGGTCCGAGCCGGGCCATGATCCAGGCCGCGTTTCGGGGCTCGCCCCCGCCGCTGGCCGCGGTTCACGCCCAGGCCGACGAGCTGCTCGGCGGCGAGTCACGGGCGCTTGAGGCGCGCTTGCGCGCGCTGCGTGGGCACCCGGTCGTCATCAACCTGTGGGCCTCGTGGTGCGTACCCTGTGAGACGGAGTTCCCGGTGTTTCAGCAGACGTCGGTGAGCGACGGGCGACGGATCGTCTTCCTGGGCGTGGACGAGGCCGATACCCACAGCGGCGCGACGGCGTGGCTCAAGCGCTTCCCGGTCACCTATCCCAGCTACTTCGATCCCCACCGCTCGATCGACGCCACCCTGCGCACGCTCGAGGGCACCCCGCAGACGTTCTTCATCGACGCACGGGGACACGAGGTCTATGACCACGCCGGTTACTACACCTCGGTCGCGGCGCTGAAGAGCGACATCCGAACCTATCTGGGGGTGCGATGACCGCGACGACCCCGGTCGAGATCCGCCGTGTCGCCGGTGACGACGAGATGGCCCAGCTGCTGCAGATCCGCTACGACGTCTTCTGCGCCGAGCAGGGTGTCCCCCGCCGCGAGGAGCTCGACGGTCGCGACGACGAGGCGATCCATCTCGTCGCCGTCGAGAACGGCGTCGTCCTCGGCGGCTGCCGGCTGCTCTTCATCGGCCCCACCGTCCAGTTCAGTCGCCTCGCGGTGCGCCAGAGCGCCCGGCGCCGAGGGCTCGCGAGTCTGCTCCTCGCCCTCGCCGAGGAGGAGACCCGGGCTGCGGACGCCCGCCGTCTCGTCCTCCACGCCCAGACCTACGCCCGCTCGCTCTATGACGCGGCCGGCTATGAGGTCCGCGGTCGGGTGTTCATGGAGGCCGGCATCGAGCACGTGGCGATGGAGAAGCAGATCTGAGCGCTCCCCCCCGCCGGTCGTCAGACGACGTGGCCGGTGCATGTACCATGCATGCACATGGCGCTCATTCAGATTCGAGACGTTTCAGACGCGCAGCTCAGAGAGCTCAAGACGCGCGCCGCCGCCGAGGGTCAGTCACTCAACAGCTTCATGCGCGAGCTCATCCGACGTGAGACCGCCACCCCGACGGTCGCCGAGGTGCTGAGCCGGGCCGCCGATCGGCCGGAGCGTGCTTCGCTCTCGGCGGTCGAGGCCATCAATGGCGCCCGCAGTGAGCGTGAGTCAGAGATTGCGAGCGCTCTTGAGCCCGATCCGTCTCGGGCGTGATCGTCGTCGATGCGTCGGCGGCCGTCGATGCTCTCACCCAGGCTCCGGGAGGCGAGGCGTTGCGGGCGCGGCTCGCCGGCGAGCAGTTGCATGCCCCCGAGCTCATCGACTATGAGTTCGTCGCCGGTCTTCGAAGCCTGATCGCTCGCGGTCGATTGAGCCCCGAACAGGCCGACGCGGCGCTCACCGACTTTGGCGATCTGCCGCTGCGCCGCTGGCCGGCTGCGGATCCCCTGCGCCGCCGCGCGCTGGGTCTCCGAGACAACCTGTCTGCCTACGACGCGGCCTACGTCGCGCTCGCCGAAGCGTTGCAGTGCCCACTCATCTCGCGGGATGGGCCACTCGCCCGCAGCACCGGCCATCGCGCACTCGTGATCGTGCTCTGACCGCCCCGGGGATCCGGGTTCACCCCACCGTTGCCCGACCCCTTGATCGCTCAGGCGGGGCTGGATGCGCCGGTCATCGACTCGGTCGTCTCGGGGGTGCGCCACAGGCTGACGAGCACCGGGATCGCCCAGACGCCGAGCAGGAGCCACCACCAGCCGGTGAGATGGATGCCGGCGGTCATCGCGAAGCGCCCGTGGTCGGTGATGTGGTCGTGATGGACGGTGCCGAGCTGTCCCGGGATCAGGTCGGCGTGGCTGCCGCCGACCGCCTGGATCCGGAGCGGGAGGATGCCCGTCGGCACGACGGAGGCGACTCCGTAGCCGTGGTTGATCGTCTGGGCGACGAGCGAGACGCGAGCCAGCGGCTGGTAGTAGGCGAGCAGTCCGGCGGCGGCGATGCTGCCGAGCAGGGTCCGGGCCGCTCGCCGGCGCTCCGGGCGGAGGCTCAGGGTCATGAGGATGATCGCCAGGACCGCGGCGAGCCCCGCGGGGAGCATCTCGATGAGATAGCCGAGGACGGGGATGCGCCACACCGCCCGGCCGATGAGGTCTGCGGAGTGCAGGGTCCAGGGGTCGACGCTGCCGTTGAGATCGCCCCGGGTGCTGATCGCCGGGTCGGATCGGTGGACGACGCGGATGACGCGGTGGACGAAGGTGACGTTTGCCTGCCCCGGGGGGTGAAACACGATGATCTGCCCGCGTCTGATCGTGCCGGGCGCGACCGGGCGGCTGATGACGAGCGTCCCGACCGGGGCGGTTCGGCCCATGCTCGCGGTCGTCATGACGTGGATTCGCCAGCCCGTGGCCCAGCCCGCGCCGACCCCGACGGCGATGACGAGCGCGAGGATGCCGGCGACGAGGCGCGTCGCGCCGACGACCCCGCGCCGGCGACTCTGCGAGGGCGACGTCGGCGCGAGGACCAACCTCGGCCACTGGAAGTCGTCGTCTTGCAGGGGCGCACCGGCCGCGCGCCCTGGCGACGGGGCCAGGGTCACAGGATCACGTTCTCACTCGGCCAGTTCAGGGTGGCGCTGAACGTCCGGTTCGTGGTCACCACCGCGAGCGCGGTGGTGAGGTGCAGGCCGGCCGCGAGGGGATAGGCACTGACCGTGTTCGTGGCGTCACGGGAGAGGGTGATGGTGACCCCGAGCGTCTGACCGGGGCTCGGATTGGACGCGACCGAGGTGCTCGCGGCAAGCGAGCCGAGGGTGAGGCCGTTGCTCGGAGCCGAGCACGGGGATGGGGAGACGGGGGCGGCACAGGTGGTCGTCGCGCCGGTCGCGCCCACGGTGACGTCGGCGAACGCGCAGGCGTTGGGAGCGACGCCGGGCACCGCGCCGGCGTAGGCGGTCGTGCCGTCGTCGCCGAGCGCCCAGGCCTTCACGGCACCGTCCGCGGTCAGGTTGGCGTTCCACGCCGACTGGGATGCGGAGCCGTCCAGCGCGGTGATCTGGGCCGCGGTGAGGACCGGAAGGACGGCGGCGTCGGCGAGGGTCCCGGCGAAGTACGGGGTGGTCGGTGAGTCGGGGAAGCTCGCGGCTTCGTTGTCCCATCCGACGTGCCAGTAGCCCGCGAAGGACTGGAGGTTCAGCGAGAGCAGATTCGAGGCCACCGTGGTCCCGTCGATCGACAGTGACATGCCGGTCAGGCTCACCGTCCCCACCGCCAGGTGCCAGGCGCCATCGTTGTAGCGCGCAGGACTGGTCAGCTGGGTGGTCGTCAGCGCCGAGCTGACCCCGAACACGACCTTGCCCGAGTTGTCGACCCACAGGAGCTTGTCCCACGCCGTCGCACCGCTGCTCGCCGGGGTGTCGGTGAACCCCATGAGAGTGCCGCCGGTGGTGCTCGTGGTCTTGAACCAGACCGCCTCCGACACCGCCGAGGTGGCCGTGTACGTGGTGGGTGTGACCTCGGCGGCGTAGCCGGTCCCGCTGGATCCGCCCGAGAGTCCCAGCCCCGCGGAGCCGGTGAGCGGACCCGTCTGGGCGTAGCTCAGGGTGCTCCCGCGCACGAGCATCGGGTCGCTCGAGGTGACGCTGTTGGCGAGCATCACCGGACCGCACGTCGTCTTGGTGAGCGTCGTCGACGTTCCGGCCAGGCTGCCCGAGTCGCTGACGGTCGTCGCCTGGGCGGTGGTGGCGGAGCTCGGGAGGATTCCCGACGGGGCGAGGGTGGAGCTGCAGCCGGCGGTGTTGGCGGCGGTGATCGGGCTGTAGGCCGAGGTGCCGAGATCGCACTCGGTGGTCCCCGAGGCCGAGGCCGCCGTGAGCAGGCTGCCCGACTGGACCTGGTCGCCGGCGTTGACGATCGAGGCGGTGAAGCCGCCGTGGGCGGCCTGGGTGGCCAGCACCACGATCGCGGTGACGACGACGGCTCCCACCGGCCACCAACCGGCACTCCGGCGCCCGGATCGACCGCGGGTATCGCGGCGCCCGAACCGGGCCATCCAGAGGCGGAGGCGTCGGCGCGATCGGTCTGGACGATTCATGACGGAAGACCTCCAAGCCCGGCCGCCGCCCCCGCCCATCAGACGGCGGGACGACGGCGTGGTGGCTCGGCGGATCAGGTTCCGAACGTGAAGGTGATCGGCTCGGTGGCCGCCATCCCCTGATCGGCGTTCGTGGCGCTGGCGTCCAGGCCGACGGTCACCTTGTAGGTCCGCGCCGCGCCGGCGGCGACCGGAGCGGTGAGGGCCTTCGGGGCCCCCAGCGCCGCGAACGTGGTGAGCGTGTTGAGGTTGAACAGGTTCGACAGTGCCGGGCAGGCGCCCGCACCCGCGGGGAACACACACACCGGAACACCGGCCACGGTGTCATCCTCGATGGTCACGTCGACCTTCCCGCAGAACCCGAGGGTGTCACTGCCGACGTTGCCCGCCGTGGCGCCCGACGGCGCCGTCGGGGCCGCCATACACGGGCCGACGCCCATGCTCAGGGAGTTGGCGGCCACCGACCCCTGGTTGGTGATCACCACCGTGGAGAAGCTCGATCCCCCGGGCGCGGCGTTGAGCAGGTTGCCGAACTTGTTGGCGCCACAGTTGGTGTTCGCGTTCGTGGTGATCGCATTACCGGCGGCCGTCGACAGGCAGGTCGTCGTGGTGCCCCCGGTCGGGGTCACCTGCTCCTGCATGAGCAGGCTGCCCGAGGCGACCTGATCGCCGGTGTTGGTGATCGAGGCGGTGAAGCCGCCGAGGCTCGCGGTGGTCCCGATCGCCAGCGCGGCGGCGCCGAGAACACCGGCGGCGAGTCCCAGGCGGTTGACGTGTCTCGCCCCGCGGGCCCCGCGCCACCGGTGACCCGTCTTGTTGTCGGGGCCGAGATCGTCGGTGTCATCTGAGGGCATGCGAGATCGTCTCCGTCGTCGGGGGGCGCCGATCAAGCCGGGCGCCGAGAGCCGGTTCGCGACCGTGCTCAGGAGTGCATTAATGGATCTATCGGCGCCGACCCGGCGAACTTGAACGACAGATCTCCGCGGGCTGGACGGATAGGCCGTCGGCCCGGTTGGCCCAGCTCGTCCTAGCGTCAGCGCCGTGCTTGAGATCCGCATCGACCCGCTGACCGGCCAGCGGGTGATCCTCGCCACCGACCGCGCCGACCGGCCCGGAGTCGGCGCGCCACGCTCCGATCCGGCGGCGATCGATCCCGCGACCGACCCGTTCGCGCCGGGGCATGAGTCCGAGACCGCGCCTGAGGTGTCCGCCCGTCGCCCGGACGGCTCGGCGCCCGACACCCCGGGCTGGGAGGTGCGCGCGGTGCCCAACCGCTACCCGGCGCTGTCCCCCGACGCCCCGGATCCCCCGCCGGAGGCCAACCGCGACCTGTTCTGGTCAGGGCCTGCCCGCGGCGCCCACGAGGTGATCGTCAACTCCGCCGAGAGCGTGCGCTCACTCGCCGACCTCGATGTCGACGGCGTGATCGCCGCGGCGGAGACCTGGCGTGAGCGGATGCGCGCCCACGCCGGCGCCGCCTGCCTGCACCTCGCGGTCAACGAGGGCGACGCGGCCTCCGCGACTCAGCCCCACACCCACGCCCAGCTCTACGCGTTTGACTTCGTCCCCGCCGACATCGCCCGTGAGCGCGAGCGCTTCGGCGCCTACGCGGCGCGCACGATGGGCGCCAACCTGCTCGGGGACCTCGTCCAGCAGGAGGTCCGCCGCCGTGAGCGGATCGTCGCCATCGACTCCGAGGCGGTGCTCCTCTCCGCCTACGCCGCGCGGGTCCCCTACCAGCTCATGCTCGCGCCGCGGGCGGCCCGCATGCGCTTTGAGGATGACGGCCCGACCGGTGCCGCGCTGCTGCACGAGGGGTTGAACCGGCTGCGCCGGGCGCTCGGAGCGATGCCGCCGCTCAACCTGTGGATCCGCACCGCGCCGAGCGGCGCCGAGCATTTCTGCTGGCGCATCGACGTGCTGCCGCGCCTCGTGCAGCCCGGCGGGATCGAGCTCGGTGCGGGCGTCGGTCTCAACCCGGTGAGCCCCGAGGCCGCGGCGGCCGCGCTGCGCGACGCCGGGGCCTGATGCGCGCGTTGATCCAGCGGGTGACGAGCGCCGCCGTCCACGTCGACGGTGAGCCCGTCTCTGAGATCGGTCCCGGCCTGCTGGTCCTGCTCGGGGTCACCCACGACGACACGCCGGCACAGGCCGACCGGATCGCCGACAAGATCCGGGCCCTGCGCGTCTTCCCCGACGACGGCGGGGAGATGAACGCGGCGCTCGGCGAACGGGAGATCCTGTGCGTGAGCCAGTTCACCCTCTACGGCGACACCCGTCGCGGCAACCGGCCGAGCTGGATCAAGGCGGCCCCGGGCGATGTCGCCCAGCCGCTCTATGAGCGCGTGTGCGAGCGCCTCGGCGCCCGGCGAGGGGTGTTCGGCGCCGACATGCAGGTGTCGCTGGTCAACGACGGACCGGTGACGCTGCTGCTGGAGGTGTGAGCACCCCGCGCAGCACGACGAGCGCCCGCTCGCGGTGGGCGTCGAGCTCGGCGACGAGGCGCTCGGGGTCCTGGGCGACGACCGCGGCGAGGATTCGCTCGTGGGCGCGCAGCGACTCCCGCCGCTCCTGCGCGGAGTTGTAGTAGAGCGCCCGGTAGGCCTCGGTCGAGTCCCACAGCAGGTCGATCAGCCGCAGCAGGTGCGGGCGGTCGGCGGGGCTGAGGATCGCGAAGTGAAAGCGGCGGTTGGCGGCCAGCTCGCCGACGATGTCCTGGTTCTCGACGGCGCCGGCACAGTCCGCGGCGGCGAGCTCGATCCCGAGCAGGTCGGCCTCCTCGAGGCGCGGCAGCGCGGCGACCGCCGCCTCGCGCTCCAGCAGGGCCCGCAACCCGTAGATCTCCTCCAGGTCGGCGATCACCAGCTCGGTGACCACGTACCCCCGGCGCGGGCGGTAGGTGACCTGCCCCTCGCGCTCGAGGCTGCGCAGCGCCTCGCGGACCGGCGCGACGGAGATGCCCAGGCGCTCGGCGACCCCCTCCTGGCCGATCCGCTCCCCGGGGATCAGGCCGCCGGAGACGATCTGCTCACGCAGGTAGCCGAGCGCGTGCGCCGCCGTCGTCCCCGGAGCGATGAGCCCCGGGGAGTCGGTGACGATCCCGAGGCTCAACGGAACGCCGAGCTCCCGGCGAGCGCGCCGCCGATCACGAGCGCGTGCACGTCGGCGGTGCCCTCGTAGGTGACGACCGACTCGAGGTTGTTCATGTGACGGATCACCGGGTACTCGAGCGTGATCCCGTTGGCGCCGAGCATCTGACGGGCGGTGCGCGCGACGTCGAGGGCGTCGTTGACGTTGCCGAGCTTGCCCATCGAGACGTGCTCGGGGCGCAGCTCGCCGGCGTCCTTCATCCGCCCCAGCTGCAGCGCCATCAGTGCCGAGCGGTTCACCTGCAGCGCCATCTGGGCGAGCTTGTACTGCTGGATCTGGGTGTCGGCGATCGGCTTGCCGAACACGAGGCGCTCCTTGGCGTAGCCGAGCGCCGCCTCAAAGCAGGCCCGGGCGGCCCCGGCCGCGCCCCACACGATGCCGTAACGGGCCTCGTTGAGGCACGACAGCGGTCCCCGGAGTCCGGCGGCCTCGGGCAGCATCGCGTCGGCGGGCAGACGCACGTCGTCGAGGATCAGCTCGGAGGTGATCGACGCCCGCAGCGAGAGCTTCTTGTGGATGTCCTGGGTGGAGAAGCCCGGGGTGTCGGTCGGCACCACGAAGCCACGGACC
Organism: uncultured Solirubrobacteraceae bacterium; assembly: GCA_964657875.1. Classification (GTDB taxonomy): domain Bacteria; phylum Actinomycetota; class Thermoleophilia; order Solirubrobacterales; family Solirubrobacteraceae; genus Palsa-465. The sequence goes on along the minus strand of CAZZWJ010000024.1, from coordinate 2,024 downwards.
CCGTCGTCGGTCTGCGCCCACACGACCGCGACGGCCGCCGCGGAGCCGTTGGTGATCCACATCTTGGTGCCGTTGAGGATCCAGTCGTCGCCGTCGCGCTTGGCCCGGGTGTGCATCGCGCCCGGATCCGAGCCCGCGTCGGGCTCGGTGAGTCCGAAGCAGCCGATCGCCTCACCGGCCGCCATCCGGGGCAGCCACTCGTTCTTCTGCTCCTCCGACCCCCACCGCCAGATCGCGAACATCGCCAGCGACCCCTGGACGGAGACGAGGCTGCGGACGCCGGAGTCGCCGGCTTCGAGCTCCATGCAGGCGAGGCCGTAGGCGGTCGCGGAGGCACCGGCGCACCCGTAGCCCTCGAGGTGCATGCCCAGGACCCCGAGCTTGCCGAGCTCGGGGGCGAGCTCCAGCGGGATCGTCGCCTGCTCAAACCAATCCCCGACGTATGGGGTCACGTTGTCGGCGACGAACGCGCGGACGGTGTCGCGGATGTCGCGCTCCTCGTCCGAGAGCTGGCGGTCGAGGCCGAGGAAGTCCCGGGGGTTGAGCGCGGGCGGTGCGGGGGCGGTGGTGGCCATGCGACGGTCTCCTTCTCGGTCGTCGCCTGCTCGCAGGCTTCGAGCTTCGATTTTCGAAGGTTTGTGGGGAAGCCGAAGTCTTGCACATTCAGCGGGCCGATGGAAACCCCCAAGCGCGACCGTCGGAAAGCCTCAGGGGCGGACGATGGCACCGATCCCGCGCAAGGTTGCCGAGCTGCGGGGGCGTGCTTGATTACTGCACTGGTGGTGCATCGATCCCGCGCGCGGCCGTTCAGGCGGCGGAGTGTCCTGGATAACGGCGGCAATGAAGCGCAACTGGGTGGCGCGAGTCGTGGGGGTGGTTCGCGCGGGGTGAGACCGCCGGCTGGCGCCGGCTCGCGGTGATCTCGCTGCGCTCGATGGGGGTGACGCGACGTGACGGGTTGATCCAGGCCCCTTCGTCGCACTGTGGGAGCTTTGGACGTCGTGGGGCCGTTCAATCTGCCCAGAGACGAGGTTGCGGACGCCCCGGGAGGCACTCTGGGCGCTTTCAGCGTCGTGGGTCCGTTCAATCTGCCCAGAGTCGGGGTCGGCGCGCACTCCGAGCGGTTTCGACGGCGCTGAGATCCACAACCCGCTCAGAGTGGGGATCGGGGCCGAAGGGGGAACGTCGAGGAGAGCGGTGGGGACCCGACGGCCTACGGGGTGGCGACGGCCCCAGCCGCGGGCCCCGGCGCGGGGGTGGCGACGGCTTCGGGCGCCACCGGAGACCCGGGCGCCACCGCCGGCGGGCGGCGGCGCAGCAGCAGCGCTCCGCAGACGGCCGACAGCAGTGAGGCGAGCGCGATCATCTCCCACCCGTGCCGGTAGGCGCTCAGCGTGGCCGCGCCCGTGTGGGGGCTTCCGATCACGGCGATGAACACCGCGACCCCGACCGCGAGGCCGACCTGGCGCAGCATGTTCAGGACCGCCGAGCCGGTGGCGAACGCGTTGGCGGGCAGGGCGGCGGCGCCGGTCGCCATGAACGTCGGCAGGGTGAGCCCGACGCCGATCCCGGTGAGGATCATGCCCCCGAGCATGTCGTTGACGTAGTCGGGATGCAGGCCCGCCGCCAGCGCCCACCAGGCGGCGCCGACGGTGAAGATCGTCGCCCCGGCGGCGATCACCCGGCCGGGACCGAAGCGGGCGATCAGCCGCCCGGCGACGAGGAAGGAGAAGATCGGGACCATGATCGGCCCGGGCGCGATCGAGAGGCCGGTGCGCAGCGCCGACCAGTGCCACACCTCCTCGGAGAAGAGGACCCGGGAGAACAGCATCGCCCCGAACGCGATCGAGAAGACCAGCGACACCGCCGAGGCGCCGGTGAACGTGCGCACCCGGAAGAGGCGGGCGTCGATGAGCGGATTGGAATGGCGCTCGCAGTGCAGCGCGAAGGCGCCGAGCGCGAGCACCGCGCCGGCGAGCGAACCGAGCGTGGCCGCCGAGCCCCAGCCCCAATCCCCGCCCTTG
>CAZZWJ010000023.1:2165-16915 GCA_964657875.1 uncultured Solirubrobacteraceae bacterium | reverse complement strand
GAGGACGTCGCCGCCAAGCTGCGTGAGGCCGACGAGCACCGCGTCGAGCATGAGTTCGAGGAGGCCGTCCTGCAGGCGGTCACCGACCGGGCGACCGTCGAGGTCCCCGCGGCGCTCATCCACGCTCGCGCGCACGAGATGATCGAGCAGACGATGACGTCGCTCGGCCGTCAGGGGATCTCCAAGGAGATGTACCTGCAGATCTCGGGCAAGACCGAGCACGAGCTCGCCGACGACGTCGAGCCCGAGGCCGAGCAGGCGCTGCGTCGCGAGGCGGTGCTCGCCGCGCTGGTCGTCGCCGAGGGCGTGCAGCCGACCGACGAGGAGCTCGTCGACGCGCTGCGACCCGCCGCCGAGCGCGACGGCTCCGACCCCGCCGAGGTCGTTGCGACCCTCCGCGCCAACGACCGGATCGACCAGCTGCGCGACGACGTCGCCTCCCGTCAGGCGCTCGAGCGTCTGGTCAAGAGCGCGGTCGCGATCAGCGTCGCCGCCGCCGAGGCGCGCGAGACGCTGTGGACGCCCGATCAGGGCGACCCCGACGGATCCGGGCCGGGCTCTGATTCGAGCGCGGACACCGGGTCGCGCGCGAGCTCCGGCGCGGGCTCGAGCTCAGGGTCCAGCTCGGGTTCCAGCGAGCTCTGGACGCCCGGCAGCTGACCGTCTCCGGGGGGTCGTTCCGGACCCCCGGGCATTGCTACAGTCGGCAGGATTCCCGAGTTGGAAGCGAAAGAACTGAGAACATGAGCCCTTTGGTACCCATGGTCGTCGAGCAGACCTCCCGCGGCGAGCGCGCGTTCGACATCTACAGCCGCCTGCTCAACGAGCGGATCATCTTCCTCGGGACACCGGTGGACGATCAGATCGCCAACCTCATCGTCGCCCAGCTCCTGCACCTCGAGTCCGAGGATCCGGACAAGGACATCTCGATCTACATCAACTCCCCCGGGGGATCGGTGTACGCGGGCCTGGCGATCTACGACACGATGCAGTTCATCAAGCCCGACGTGTCGACGATGTGCGTCGGCATCGCGATGTCGATGGGTGCGCTGCTGCTCGCCGGCGGCGCGAAGGGTAAGCGGATGGCGCTGCCGAACGCGAAGATCCTCATCCATCAGGTGAGCTCGAGCTTCCAGGGTCAGGCGACCGACATCGAGATCCACGCCCGCGAGGTCATCGACCTGCGCCGGCGCCTGGACGAGATCATCTCCGAGCACACCGGCCAGGAGATCGAGAAGGTTCGCCATGACACCGAGCGCGACTACTTCATGTCTTCCGAAGAGGCCAGGGATTACGGCGTCATCGATCGGGTGATCTCCGAGCACTAGGGCTTCAGGCCCGCGACGCTCCGGTCGATCACACTCGGGCGAGTTTCACACGAGGGAGACCATGGCACGACCGACCGATTCCAACGAGCAGCTCCTCTGCAGTTTCTGTGGCAAGTCCCAGCGGCAGGTCAAGAAGCTGATCGCCGGGCCGGGCGTCTACATCTGCGACGAGTGCATCGATCTCTGTAACGAGATCATCGATGAGGAGCTCACCGCCCCGCCGAGCTTCGACATCGAGAACCTGCCCAAGCCGCGCGAGATCTACGACGTCCTCGGCGAGTACGTCGTCGGCCAGGAGCAGGCCAAGCGCTCGCTGTCGGTGGCCGTCTACAACCACTACAAGCGCGTCCAGATGATGCAGTCCGATGATCACGACATCGAGCTGCAGAAGTCCAACATCCTGCTGCTGGGTCCGACGGGCTGCGGCAAGACGCTGCTGGCCCAGACGCTGGCCAAGATCCTCAACGTCCCGTTCGCGATCGCCGACGCCACGGCTCTGACCGAGGCGGGCTACGTCGGCGAGGACGTCGAGAACATCCTGCTCAAGCTGATCCAGGCCGCCGACTACGACGTCAAGAAGGCGGAGACCGGGATCATCTACATCGACGAGGTCGACAAGATCGCCCGCAAGGCCGACAACCCGTCGATCACCCGCGACGTGAGCGGCGAGGGTGTCCAGCAGGCGCTGCTGAAGATCCTCGAGGGGACGACGGCGTCGGTGCCGCCCCAGGGCGGACGCAAGCACCCCCACCAGGAGTTCCTGTCGATCGACACCACCAACGTGCTCTTCATCTGCGGGGGGGCGTTCGCCAACCTCGAGCAGGTGATCGAGCGTCGCATCGGACATCAGGGAGTCGGCTTCGGAGCCGAGATCGTGAGCAAGCAGCATCGCGACACCGGCGAGACGTTCGAGCGCTGCCTGCCCGAGGATCTCATCCAGTACGGGCTGATCCCCGAGTTCATCGGTCGTCTGCCGGTGATGTCGGCGATCCATCAGCTCGGCCGCGACGAGCTGATGCAGATCCTCACCGAGCCCCGCAACGCGCTCGTCAAGCAGTTTCAGCGCTTCTTTCAGTTCGACGGGATCGAGCTCGTGTTCGCCGACGAGGCGCTCGTGTCGGTCGCCGACAAGGCGCTCGAGCGCGAGACCGGCGCCCGCGGACTGCGTTCGATCATCGAGGAGACCCTGCTCGAGGTCCAGTTCGAGCTGCCGTCGCGGCGTGACGTGCAGAAGTGCGTCGTCACCCGGGACACGATCGAGAAGGGCACGTCGCCGACGCTGGTCACCGCCGCGGCCTCCGACGACGCCTCCGACGAGGACACCGAAGCCGCCGCCTGACGCACCGCGGGCTCCCTCGGGAGCGAAGTCGGGCCGGTTTTCGTCACAACGGAGTAGGAACGGAGTCGGGGCGGAGTCGGCACGAACTTGGCGCAAACGGGCGTTGTCGTCGTGCAACGCTCGAGGTGTGGCGAGCGATCCCGTCTTCGACAGCGACGCGGGGAAGGTTGATGGCGCTGGGCGCCATGAAAGCTCCCCGCATGACTTGGGTCCGGAGGTTGCTGGGTTGGTGGGGAAGGTTGATGGCGCTGGGCGCCATGAAAGCTCCCCGCGGTGGACGGAGGTGGCCCAGCTCGCCCGTCGCCAGGACGGCGTCCTCTCCGTCCACCAGCTCCGCGCGTCGGGTGTCGACGATCACCGGCTCAAGCGACTCGTCGCTCAGGGCAGGTTCGTCCCCCGTCACCGGGGGGTGTACGCCGACGCACTCACGAAGCCCACGCCGCGGGCCCATCTGCTCGCGGCCCTGCTGGCGCTCAGGGAGACGGCCTTCCTCAGCCGGCGGACGGCGCTCGCACTGCACGGGGTTCGCGCCGTCAACCTGCGGGCGATCGAGGTGACGGTCGTCGCCGAGCACACTCCCCGTCACCCCGGGCTCATCGTCCACCGCACCCGCGTCGAACCGGACGACGACGAGGTTCGCACCCGGGACGGGCTCACGACGGCTTCGGCGTCGCTCGCATTGGTCGAGACCGCGGGGCGCGAGACCGACGCCGAACTGGACCGGCTGATCGCCGAGCTCGCCCGGCGGCGAGCGTTGGACCTGCAACGCATCGACGCGGTGCTCGCGCGCCGGGCGGGGGTGCGGGGCGCCGCTCGCCTGCGGGCGGCGCTCGCGCGCTACCGGCCGCCGGGCATCGACCATGATGCGTCGGGCCTGGAGCGGGACTTCGCCGCGTGGCTGGCCACCCACCCCGAGATCCCGCCCCCGCAGCGCAACGTCAAGCTCGGTACCTGGGAGATCGACTTCCTGTGGCCCGAGCAGCGACTCGCCGTGGAGACCGACGGCGACCGGTATCACTGCACCCCCGCGGAGCTCGAGCGTGACCGGGTCAAGGACGCGTGGTTGCAGCGTCACGGACACCATGTCCTCCGGGTCACCGAGTTCCGCTTCGCAAACGACCGGCCCGCCGTCCGGTCAGACCTGCTCGCAATGCTCGACCTACACTCTGCGCGTTCATGAGCCAACTCGCCGACAGAAAGCGCTACGAGCCCTCCGAGGTCGAGCCCCGGATCGTCCAGGAGTGGCTGGACTCGGGACTCATGCACCCGGAGCCGGAGGGGACCGCCGAGGAGAACTACTCGATCGCGATCCCGCCGCCGAACGTCACCGGCGCGCTGCACCTCGGCCATGCCCTCAACGGTTCGATCCAGGACACCCTGATCCGCCACGCCCGGGCCCGCGGTCGACGCACGAAGTGGATCCTCGGCACCGACCACGCGGGGATCGCCACCCAGACGCTCGTCGAGCGCCGGCTCGTCGAAGAGGGGTCGGGTCGGGCGGCGATCGGCCGCCGCCGGTTCGTCGAACGGGTGTGGGAGTGGCGCGAGCAGTACGGGGGGACGATGATCTCCCAGCTCAAGCGCCTGGGCGCGAGCGCGGACTACACCGACGAGCGCTTCACGCTCGACGACGCCTACGCGCGGGCGGTGCTGAAGGTGTTCGTCGCGCTGTATGAGAAGGGCTACATCTACCGCGACCGCTACATGGTCAACTGGGATCCGGGCTCGGGCTCGGCGATCTCCGACCTCGAGGTCGAGTCGCGCAAGGTCACCGACAGCCTCTACTACGTCGACTATCCGCTGTCGGGCGGATCCGGCGCGATCACCGTCGCCACGGTGCGCCCGGAGACGATGCTCGCCGACTCGGCGATCGCCGTGCATCCCGACGACGAGCGCTACCGACGGCTGATCGGCGAGACGGCGATCCTGCCGCTCGTGGGGCGCAAGCTGCGGATCATCGCCGACGACTACGTCCGGCCGGACTTCGGCACCGGGGCGCTGAAGATCACCCCGGCTCACGATCCCAACGACTTCGAGATCGGCCGCCGCCACAGCCTGCCCCAGCCGTCGGTGATCGGGGAGGACGGCCGGATCACCGACGAGGCGCCCGAGGAGTTCCGGGGTCTCACCGTCGCCGAGGCCCAGGCCCGGATCGTCACCCGTCTCGACGGTGAGGGGCTGCTCGCCCGCACCGAGCCCTTCGAGCATGAGGTGCCGTTCTCCCAGCGCTCCGGGCAGCGGATCGAGCCGCTCATCTCGCTGCAGTGGTTCATGCGCATGGATGAGCTCGCGGCTCCGGCGATCGACGTCGTCAAGGACGGCACGGTGCGCTTCCACCCCGACTCGAGCCGCAAGATCTACCTGGACTGGATGGAGAACATCCGGCCGTGGTGCATCAGCCGCCAGCTCTGGTGGGGTCACCAGCTGCCGGTGTACTACCGCGACCTGGAGACCTACGTCGGGATGGATCCGCCCCGCGGTGAGGGTTGGACGCGCGATCCCGACGTCCTGGACACGTGGTTCTCCAGCGCCCTGTGGCCGTTCGCGACGCTCGGCTGGCCCGACGCGAGCCCGGAGCTGCGCGCCTTCTATCCCACCGACGTGCTCTCCACCGCCCGGGAGATCATCAACCTGTGGGTGGCGCGGATGATCATGATGGGGATCGAGTTCACCGGCGAGGTCCCGTTCACCGACGTCAACGTCCACTCCGTCATCCAGGCGCCCGACGGCCGGCGGATGTCCAAGTCGCTCGGCACCGGGGTCGATCCCGTCGACCTGATCCAGGGCGGTCCGCGGCCGCCGGTGTTCGCGCCCGATCCGGCACACCCCGAGCAGGCCGGCGACTTCCCCGCCTATGGCGCCGACGCGCTGCGCTGGGGGCTGCTCGCGATGTCCAGCGGTCAGGACGTGCGCTTCTCCGAGGACAAGGTCGCCCAGGGCCAGCAGCTCACCAACAAGCTGTGGAACGCGTCGCGGCTGATCCTGCTCGGGGTGTCCGAGGATGCTCGCGCGGACGCCCGCCCGACCCGGACCGAGGACCGGTGGATCCTCAGCCGCCTGGAGCGCACGCGCCGGACGCTCGACGCGCGGATCGCCGAGTTCGACCTGCCCCACGCCGCCCTGGAGCTCTATGACTTCGTCTACGGCGAGCTGTGTGACTGGTACCTGGAGCTCGTCAAACCCCGTCTGCGCGACGGTGAGGCCGACCTGCAGGCGACGTTGCTGCACGTGCTCACCGAGACGCTCTCCCTCGCGCACCCGATGATCCCGTTCGTCACCGAGGAGATCTGGTCCTTCGTGCCGGGAGCTGAGGGACTGCTTGCCGCGCGGGTCACCGGCGACGCGGCGGTGGGGGAGATCGACGCGCCCGCGGAGGTGGCCCTGGCGCGGATGATCGCCGCCGTCCAGGCGCTGCGCAGCTGGCGCAACTCGGCGGACGTTCCCCCGGGCGCCACGCTCAGCGCGCGGCTGAACGCACCCGGCTATGAGCAGACCGCGGCCGAGCTCGCCCGGCTCGCGCGGATCACCATCGGCGAGCCGGGCCCGGACCCGGATACGGAGGCCGTCGCCTCGGTGCCGATCCCCGGCGGAGTGATCGAGATCCTCCCCGGCGGCGACCTCGACCTCGCCGCCGCCGAGCGCCGGCGCGACAAGCAGCGCGCGACCATCCAAGCCGACATCGACCGCGCGGAGCGCAAGCTCGCCAACCCGGGCTTCACCGCCAAGGCGCCCGACGATGTCGTCCAGGCCGAGCGGGACAAGCTCGCCCGCCTGATCGCCGAGCGCGAGACGCTCTAGCGCGACGTCATGACCGGGGAGGAGGCCGAACGCTATCTGCTGTCGCTGGAGCTGTTCGGCATGCGCTTCGGCCTGCAGCGGATGCGACGGCTGATGACGGTCCTCGGCCACCCCGAGCGGACGTTTGACTCGATCCACGTCGTCGGCACCAACGGAAAGTCCTCGACGACGCGGATGATCGATGCGATCCTCCGCGAGCATGGACGGCGCACCGGCTCCTACCTCTCCCCGCACCTCGTCTCCTTCGGCGAGCGCATCCGGATCCAGGACGCCGATCTCAGCGACGAACGCTTCGGCGTCGCGGTCGCCCGCGCGCGCCGCGCGGCGCAGCTCGTCGACCGCGGGGCGGCCGCCGACGATCACGTGAGCCAGTTCGAGGCGCTCACCGCCGCCGCCTACGCCGAGATGGCCGACCAGCACGTCGAGGTCGCCGTGATCGAGGCCGGCCTCGGCGGTCGCTACGACGCGACGAACGTGATCCCGTCCACGGTCCAGGTGCTCACGAGCGTCGGACTGGAGCACACGCGCTGGCTGGGGCCGACGATCCACGACATCGCCACCGAGAAGCTCGACGTCGTGCAGCGCTCCCACCCGCCCGCGACGCTCGTGCTCGGCGCCGACCTGCACCCCGACGCACTCGCCGTCGCCGAGGAGACGGCCGCCCGGCGCGGGGCGCGGATCGTCCAGGCGCCTGTCGACCCGGGGCTCGCGGTCGGCGCACCCGGGGCCTACCAGCGCCGCAACTTCGCGCTCGCGCGGTCGGCCGCCGGTGCCTACCTCGGGGAGCTGGACGCCGACGCCGTGGCCCGCGCCGCCGCGCGCACGCGCGTGCCGGGGCGCCTGCAGGAGATCGACCGCGCGCCGCTCACGCTGCTCGACGGTGCCCACAACACCGACGGGATGCGGGCGCTCGCCGAGTCGCTGCCCGAGATCGCCGGCGGCCGGCCGGCGATCGCGGTCGTCTCGATCCTCGACGACAAGGACGCGGCGGGCATGCTCGCGATGCTCGCGCCCCAGCTGAACGGCTTCGTCTTCACCCACAGCCACAACCCCCGGGCGCTGTCCCCCGCGACGCTCCTGTCGCTCGCCCATCAGGTGCACGCGCCGGACGGCGAGATCGTCGCCGATCCCCGTCAGGCGCTCGCGCGGGCCCGGACGCTCGCCGGCCCCGACGGCGTCGTGGTCGCCACCGGCTCGATCTATCTCGTCTCCGACCTGCTCAGCGCCGGAGACCGGCGCCGCGCCTCGGTTCTGTGAACGACGACCCCGACGATCCCGGCTTCCTGAAGATGATCGGGCTCGTCGCGCTGGTGGTGGCGGTCGTGATCCTCGTCTTCTTCGGCATCGGCTACCTGTTCGGCCACATCTTCCTGTAGGAGGAATGGGGGGCCCGGCGGCGTATTGGTACAGCGCCGCCCACCGACGTACCCCACTAGACTCGGCCCATTCCCATGCTGCCCTACGCCATCTTCGGGATTCACTCGAGCGCGCTCAACCTCGCGGTCGAACTCGTCATCTTCTTCCTCGTCGTCATGTGGCTGGCGCTGGTCTACTGGACCTACGCCGACGCACGACGCCGGATCGTCGACCCGCTGCTCGTCTTCTGTGCGACGGTCACGTCGATCGCGCCGTTCGTCGGCACGATCGTCTACATGATCGTGCGCCCGCCGGAGTACCTCGACGACGTGCGGGAGCGCGAGCTCGAGATGCAGGCCGCCGAGGCGAAGCTCGCCGAGTCGGGATATCACCTGTGCCCGCACTGCGACTTCGAGGTCGAGCGTGACTTCCTGCGCTGCCCCCACTGCATGCGCAAGCTCAAGGATCCATGTCAGAACTGCACCCGGCCGCTGGATCCGGCGTGGCAGATGTGCCCGTACTGCGAGACCGAGGTCGGCGTCGGCCAGGACACGATCACGCCGCGTCGCCAGCGCCGGCGGCGCGCCGCCGCCGCGGAGGAGACCGCCGAGCAGCCCTACCCCGGCTGAGTCTCCCCCACGGGGTATCCGCGGCCGGTTCTCCGGACGCGTACTACTCTCTCGGCCGCGACGAGCCCGTCGCCGGCCACCGATATCAAGGAGACCCGCCCGCATATGGAGCGCACGCTCATCCTCGTCAAGCCCGACGCCTTCGCGCGCAACCTCAGCGGCGAGATCATCGCTCGCTTCGAGCGCAAGGGGCTGCACCTCGCCGCCCTGCAGCAGATGACGGTGAGCCGCGAGCTCGCCTCCCAGCACTACGCCGAGCACGAGGGCAAGGGGTTCTACGGCGAGCTCGTGGACTTCATCACCTCCGGCCCGTTGGTGGCGATGGTGCTGGAGGGCGAGTCGGCGATCACGGCCGCCCGCCAGGTGATCGGCGCCACCAACCCCCTGGAGGCGAACACCGGCTCGATCCGCGGCGACTACGCGGTGTCCGTCGGGCAGAACATGGTCCACGGCTCCGACGCGCCCGAGTCGGCGGCCCGTGAGATCGGCCTGTTCTTCCCCGGCCTGTAGGCGTCGGCGAGCGCGCCGGTGAGCTCCCCGGCGCTCGTCCTCGCCTCGGGTTCGCCCCAGCGCCGGGCGATCCTCACCCAGATCGGCGTTGCCTTCACCGTCCACGTCACCGACGTCGACGAGCTCACCGCCGGCCCGCCGCATGATGTGGCTCTGGAGAACGCGTATCGCAAGGCGCGGGCGGCGGCCGACGTGCTCGGCTCGCGGGTCCCGGTGCTCGGGGTCGACACGATCGTCGCCCTCGGGGCGCGGATCTTCGGCAAGCCGGCCGACCACGATGCGGCGCGCGAGACGCTGAGAACGCTCGCCGGCCGGGAGCACGTCGTCCTCAGTGGCGTCTGCGTCATCCGCGACAGGGAGGTGACAACCGCCGCGGCGCAGACGCGGGTGCGGATGCGCGCACTCGACGACGCCGCTCTGGAGGCCTATCTGGAGACCGGCGAATGGCGCGGGCGGGCCGGGGGATATGCGATCCAGGAGCGCGGGGCGCTGCTCGTCACCGAGATCACCGGGGATTATCTGAACGTGGTCGGGCTGCCGGTGGCGAGGCTCGTGGAGATGCTGCCGGGCCTGTTGGGTGGCACCGAGGCGCGCTGAGCGCGGACGCGTCGCTCACGCATGCCGGGCCTCAGCGGGGGTGCAGGAAGGCATGCACGACCACTGGACTTACGAAGCCTTTAGTTTTCCAGCGGTTTTCTCATGTTGAGGCAGGATTGTCGTCGTGGCCGACGGGCGCCGTTCGATAGAGTCACGCGTCGATCGAGCTGCGGCTGCGGGATGCGTACACGGACCCGTCAGGTGGACGCGCCGATCGACACGTTCACCTGATCAATATGGGCTTCTTCTCATCTCTCACCGGCTTCGGTGGCCGCGACATGGCCGTCGACCTCGGCACCGCCAACACCCTCGTCTACGTGCGCGGCCGGGGCATCGTGCTCTCGGAGCCGAGCGTCGTCGCCGTCGACTCCCGCACCGGTGAGGTGCATGCGGTCGGGATCGAGGCCAAGCGGATGCTCGGGCGCACGCCGGGGACGATCTCGGCGATCCGGCCGCTCAAGGACGGCGTGATCGCCGACTTCGAGGTGACCGAGGAGATGCTGCGCCACTTCATCCAGAAGGTCCACCAGAACCGCTTCGCCCATCCCCGGGTCGTCGTCTGCGTCCCCTCCGGCGTGACCGGGGTGGAGAAGCGCGCCGTCGAGGAGGCGTGCCTGTCGGCCGGCGCGCGCCAGGCCTACCTGATCGAGGAGCCGATGGCGGCCGCGATCGGGGCCGGGCTGCCGGTGGGGGAGCCGACCGGCTCGATGGTCGTCGACATCGGCGGTGGCACGAGTGAGGTCGCGGTGATCTCGCTCGGCGGCATCGTCGTCTCCCAGTCGATCCGCGTCGGCGGCGACGAGCTCGACGAGGCGATCATCAACTACGTCAAGCGCGAGTACAAGCTGCTCATCGGCCAGCAGACGGCCGAGGAGGTCAAGCTGGAGATCGGCTCCGCCCACGTCATGCCCGAAGAGGTCCAGGCCGAGATCCGCGGCCGCGACATGGTCTCAGGGCTGCCCAAGACGGTGATCCTCACCTCCGAGGAGATCCGCGGGGCGCTGGGGGAGCCGGTGGCGCAGATCATCGACGCGGTCAAGCAGACGCTCGACCGCACTCCGCCGGAGCTCGCGTCTGACATCATGGATCGCGGGATCATGCTCGCCGGCGGCGGTTCGCTGCTTCAGGGGATGGAGGAGCGTCTGCGCCATGAGACCCAGATGCCCGCTCACCTCGCCGAGTCGCCGCTCACGTGCGTCGCGGTGGGATCCGGCCGGTCGCTCGAGGAGTTCGAGGCGATCCACCGGTCCAATAAGAATTCCCGTAATCGCCGACGACGCTAGTAGCGTCGCGTCCACCGCGCGCCGATGACCCAGCGCAGAGGATCCGGAGACTGACTGAAGTGCACGACAAAGTGGTCAGACGCAGACGGGCCGTCCTCGGTCTGCTCGTGTTCATCTCCCTCGTACTGCTCACCGCGTACTTCGGCGAGTCGCCCTCGAGTCCTCTGCACAGCATCCAGCGCGGCATCGTCGCGGTCGTCTCGCCGATCCAGGACGGCGCCTCCAAGGTGCTCTCGCCGGTCCGGGACATCTCCGACTGGGTGTCGACGACGCTGCGGGCCAAGACCGAGAACGCGCAGCTGCGCCGCGACAACTCGCGCCTCGCCTCCCAGCTGGCGGTGGCCAAGCAGAAGGCGATCCGCGACCCCCAGCTCGCCGCCGAGGTCAAGCTCGACCAGAGCCTCGGGATCTCGAGCTATGACCCGGTGTCGGCATCGGTGATCGTCCGCGACCCCAGCGCCTTCTACCAGCAGGTCGAGATCAACAGCGGTTCCTCGAGCGGCATCCGGCTCGAGGACGCGGTGCTCGCCGACGGGGCGCTCGTGGGCAAGATCTCCGAGGTGACCGGCTCGACCTCCGTGGTCCAGCTGATCACCGATCACACCTTCCAGATCGCCACCGAGGTCCAGAACGCGAAGGGCGACACCGGCGTCCTGTCACCGGTGCTCGGCAACAACCTCGTCCTCCAGGACCTGCCCCACAACGCGTCGATCTCGAAAGGGGAGCTCGTCGTCACCGCCGGCTTTGAGAACCCGACGGACAAGTCGCAGTCCGGCTCGTTGTACCCGGCGGCGATCCCCGTCGGTCAGGTCGCCGCCTTCGATCCCAACGAGCTGCTCAACAACGGCGAGGTCCCGGTGACGCCGCTGGCCTCGATCCGCCGCTTCACCTCGGTGCAGGTGCTCACCAAGACCGTGAGCGGGACCGTGGCGGCATCGGTCCGGTGAGCGAGATGTGGTCAGGCAAGCTCACGTTCCGGGTCGTGCTGCTCGTGATCGTCGCCGTGGTCGTCCAGGAGACGGTGATCTCCCAGATCTCGATCTTCGGCGTCAACGCCGACGTCACCCCGCTGATCGTGATGTCGGTCGGGCTGCTCACCGGGTCGCTGCCGGGGGCGATCGTCGGCTTCTTCTGCGGCCTGCTCGTCGACACCCTGCTCGTGCAGACGCTCGGGGTCACCTCGCTGCTCTACATCGTGATCGGGTACTGGTCGGGGCGGGTGCGGGAGCTGGCCGATCCCTCCCACGGGCTCGTGCCGCTCGCGGGCGGGGCGCTGGCGACCGCGGTCGCCGGCGTGGGGATGGCGGTGATCCAGTTCCTGCTCGGCGTCGACTCGCCGGTGAGCTGGCTGCTGCTGGAGCAGATCTTCATCGCCGTCCTCGTCAACACGATCATCGCGTTGCCGGTCTACGGGCTCGTGCGCCGCATCATCATCTCGGCGCTGCCCGAGGATCCCCGCCGCCGCCGGCGCCGCGCGTACACGACCGGTGGCATGTCGCCGCTCTCCCAGCCCTCGGCGCGCCTGTCGGGTCCGATCGCCCGGGAGGGCCGATGAGCCTCTCCGACCCGCCCGAGGGCCGGCGCGCCAACCTCACCCCGGCGCTCACGGTGCGCGTCGCGATCGCCGGCTCGGTCGTGCTCGCCCTGTTCGCGATCGTCTTCTTCCGCCTGTGGTTCCTGCAGGTCCTCACCGGCCAGCACTACGTCCTCACCGCGTCGCGCAACCAGACCCGGGTGGTGGCGGTCGCCCCCCAGCGCGGGGAGATCCTCGACGCCTCCGGCCACGCGCTGGTCACCTCGTCGACCGCGCTGGCCGTCGAGATCGTGCCCACCGACCTGCCGGTGAAGGTCAATCAATCGAACATCCTGGACAGCTTCCGCCGCGACGACGCGGTCTATGACCGGCTCGCCCACGTGATCGGCCTGGGGACCCGGCGCCATCACTGCACGGTCGCGGTCCCGCCGCCGAGCTGCCAGGTCGCGACCGGCAAATGCCCGGCCTCCACGACGCGGCGGCTGTCGCCGATCGCCTGCATGGTCGCCAAGCAGATCGCCCTCAACACCTACGCGAACGTCACCGTGAAGTCACCGGTCTCGACCCGGGTGCAGTTCTACATCGACGAGCGCGCCAACTACTTCCCGGGGGTCGAGATCGATCAGACGTCGGTGAGCGGCTACCCGTTTCAGACGCTCGCCGCGCAGACGCTCGGCTACGTCGGGCGCCTCACCACCGCACAGCAGACGCAGAAGGTGTTCAAGAACGTCAACGCCAATGCGGTGGTCGGCCAGTCGGGCCTGGAGCTCCAGTACGACCAATATCTGCGCGGGAAGTTCGGTAAGGAGCGGGTCAAGATCAACGCCGCCGGCGTCGCCGTCGGTGAGGGCCGCTCGACGTCGCCGACGTCGGGTGACAACCTGAAGACAAGCCTCAACTTGAAGCTCCAGCGGGTCGCCGAGCAGTCGCTCAGCCACTCGATCAGCCTGAACAACGGGCTCGGGGGCGCGGTCGTGGCGATGGATCCCCAGACCGGGGCGATCGACGCGATGGGCTCGGCGCCGTCCTATGACCCGTCGGTGTTCACCCATTCGATCTCCACCGCCGAGTACAACCGGCTGTTCGGTGCCGGCAGCAACGATCCGCTGTTCAACCGCGCGACCCAGTCGACCGCCCCGGACGGGTCGACGTTCAAGGTGATCACCGCGACGGCCGCGCTGCAGAGCGGGCAGTGGACGCCGAGCGCCACCTACGACGACACCGGACAGTTCTGCCCCGCCGGATCGGGCATTCCACCGTGCTTCAAGAATTCCGGGGGGGTCGCCAACGGCACGCTGGACCTCGCAAGCGCGATTCGCCTCTCCGACGACGTTTTCTTCTATCACCTGGGCGACATCCTCAACAGCACCCGGCCGCTCGGCGGTCCTCTGCAGACCTGGGCCCGGCGCTTCGGGGTCGGCCGCGATCCCCACGTCGACCTTCCCAGCGCCGGCACCGGCATCCTGCCGACGCCCGCGTACTACGACGCCCGGGTCAAGGCCGAGCAGGAGTGTGAGACCGCGACCGGCGCCTACCGCTACACCGACGGCAAGGGCGGGTTCAGCACGACGCCGCGTCCGGGGTATCACCGCTCGCCCAGGCACCCCTATGACACCGCCACCGGGAGCGGTGGCTGTGGCCTGGCGATCCCGGGGACGATCTGGACGGTCGGGCAGAACATCAACACGGCCGTCGGGCAGGGCGACGTGGAGATCTCACCGCTGCAGCTGGCGATGGTCTACTCGGCGATCGAGAACGGCGGCACGATCGTGCGCCCCCACGTCGGCGACGACATCCAGAACGCCCAGGGGACGGTGCTGCAGAAGCTGAGCTTCCCGGCGCAGCGACACCTCCACATCGATCCCGCGAACCTGCAGGCGATCCAGACCGGGCTGCACGAGGCCGCCCAGAGCAGCGGGGGCACCTCCGACGACGTGATGGGGACGTTCCCCAAGCCGGTCTACGGCAAGACCGGGACCGCCCAGTACATCCCGACCAGCGGCCCGCGCGCCGGCGTGGAGACCGACTACTCCTGGTACTCCTGCTACGTCCCGGCCAGCGCGACGTCCAAGCCGATCGAGATCGTCGTGTGGGTCGAGGGCGGCGGCTTCGGCGACACGGCGGCGGCGCCGGTCGCCCGCCAGATGCTCAACCAGTGGTTCACCGGCTCGCCGGGCAAGTACACGGCGGGGACCTCGACGACGAAATGAGCATCTCCGCGCTGCAGCCCGCCGAGGAGACCGCCGCCGCCAACCGGCCGCGGGCGATGCTCTTCGATCCGCTGCTGATGCTCGCGGCGATCGGCCTGGTCGTGAGCTCGGTGCTCACGCTGCGCGGCACCGGCGCCGCCGGCGTCGCCCAGGCCAATCACCAGAT
>CAZZWJ010000023.1:0-2155 GCA_964657875.1 uncultured Solirubrobacteraceae bacterium | reverse complement strand
TCGCCGGGATCGGCCTCGCGCTCTGCCTGGTGCTCACCCGGATCGACTACGCGCGCCTGCGGGAGTTCAAGTACGGCTTCTACGTGCTGATGGTGGCGCTCAACCTGATCGTCTACGGGATGCCCGCCCAGAACAGCGTGCACCGCTGGATCCCGATCCCGTTCGTCAACTTCCAGTCCTCGGAGTTCGGCAAGGTGCTGCTGATCCTCGCCCTCGCGGGGTTCATGGTCGACCGCGCCCGCCAGATGCACGAGCGTCGCACGACCGCCCGGATCATGTTCCTGGCGCTGTTCGC
This sequence comes from uncultured Solirubrobacteraceae bacterium, assembly GCA_964657875.1. Lineage (GTDB taxonomy): Bacteria > Actinomycetota > Thermoleophilia > Solirubrobacterales > Solirubrobacteraceae > Palsa-465. The sequence continues at coordinate 1,860 of CAZZWJ010000023.1, read as the reverse complement.
GGCGCTGCTGGTGATCCCCCAGCCCGACCTCGGCACCGGCCTCGTCTACGTGGCGATCGGCTTCTCGGTCCTGTTCTTCGCCGGCACGTCGTTTCGCCAGATCGGCGGCATCGTCGCCATGTTCGTGGTCGCGATCGCGATCGCGCTCGTCGGCGCGCCCGCGGTCGGCGTCCACGTCGTGAAGTGCTACCAGGTGCAGCGGATCACGGCGTTCCTGGACCCCAGCGCCACGAAGTCCACGTGCAAGGGCGTGCTCGAGAACCCCAGCTACCAGCTGCAGCAGTCAGAGACGGCGATCGGATCCGGCCAGCGCACCGGGCAGGGCGCCCGCGCCACCCAGACCAAGGAGGGCTTTTTGCCGGTGAACACCGAGGACTTCGTATTCGCCTCGGTGGGGGAGATCTACGGGTTCGTCGGCGCGGCGATCGTGCTCGGGCTCTACGCGATCCTCATGTGGCGGGCCTTACGGATCATGTCGCTGGCCAAGGACCTCTTCGGGACCCTGATCGCGGCGGGAGTCCTCGCCATCTTCGCCTTCCAGGTGTTCATCAACGTCGGCATGACGGTCGGGATCGCGCCGATCACGGGGGTTCCGTTGCCGCTGGTCAGCTACGGCGGATCGTCGGTGATCGTCAGCTTCCTCGCGATCGGGCTGTTGCAGTCGATCTACGTGCAGGGACGGGCCGCAAGCGCGGCGAAGGGGCGCACGCTACTTTCATAGGAACCGAGCGCCACCACAGATCGGCTGCTCGAAGAGACTTTTAAAGGAATGAAGAAAATTGAAGAAGCAAGTTTTGGTCAGCGTCGACCGTGGGGAGACCCGCGTGGCGCTGCTGGAGACCAGCGGTACCCCCGCACCGCGCAAGCCCGCCGACGGCACGTCGGCCCGGCGCCGGCGCACCTCCGCCAACAAGGCGGCTGAGGCCTACCGCGTCGCCGAGATCTACCTCGAGCGTCGCGGCAACCGATCGATCGTCGGCAACATCTACAAGGGCCGCGTCGACAACGTCCTCGCCGGCCTGGAGGCGGCGTTCGTCGACATCGGCCTGGAGAAGAACGGCTTCCTGCACGTCGACGAGATCGTGCTGCCGGGCGTCGAGGCCCCGCGCCGCGGACGCGGGCAGACCAAGGACGGGCGCAACATCACCGACCTGCTCAAGCCCGGTCAGGAGATCGTCGTCCAGGTCGTCAAGGATCCGCTGAAGACCAAGGGCGCGCGGCTGTCGATGGACCTGACGATCGCCGGGCGCTACATGGTGTACGCGCCCTACGGCGAGGGTGTCGGGGTCTCCCGGCGACTCGACGACAAGGAACGGGAGCGGCTGCGCCGCCAGACGGCCAAGCTCGACCTCCGGGGCGGTGGCGCGATCATCCGCACCGCGGCCCAGGGCGCGATGCGCGCCGACCTGGAGCGCGAGATGCTCTACCTGTTCAAGCTCGGCGAGGTGCTCGCCAAGCGCGTCGAGGAGTCCAGCGCCCCCGCGCTCGTCTTTCAGGAGGCCGACCTGTCGGTGCGGGTCGTGCGGGACATCTTCTCCGCCGACTTCGAACGCGCGGTCGTCGACGACGAGAAGCAGCACCACCGGCTCGTGTCGTTCTTCAGTCGCACCGCGCCGGATCTCGTCGACCAGGTCGAGCTGTGGGACGGCGAAGAGCCGCTGCTGCAGGCCTACGGGGTCGACGATGTGCTCGCCTCGACGCTCTCCCGGCGCGTCGACCTGCCCAGCGGCGGCTACCTGGTGATCGACTACGCCGAGGCGCTCACCGTCATCGACGTCAACTCGGGCTCGTTCATCGGCCGCGGCAAGGGCGCCCGGCTGGAGGACACGATCACCAAGACCAACCTCGAGGCCGCCGACG
>CAZZWJ010000022.1:0-17878 GCA_964657875.1 uncultured Solirubrobacteraceae bacterium | reverse complement strand
GGCGAGATGCGCGCGCATCGCGTCTCGGGCGCCGTCAGCATCGCCGAGACTGATCTGGCGAAGGATCGCGTCGTGATGCCGCATCGCTCCACGGATGATGTCCGGATCGGCCAGCGTCGGCAGCTGAGCGGTGACCAGCACCTCGCGGATCGAGTCCACGAGAACTTCGCAGAACTCGTTGCCGGTGGCGGTGGCGATGGCACGGTGAAAGCCCACGTCTTGTAGGGCTGCGTCCTGTGCGCTCGTCCCGGGACGCATCCGCGCCGCGGCGACGCGAAGGGCTTCCACCTGCTCTACGGAAGCCCGCTCAGCCGCCCGTCCAGCGTTCTCCACCTCGAGCACCGATCTGACCTCCATCAGCTTTCCGTAGTCCAGGCTCCGCCCGCGCAGATAGAGAATCAACGACTCGGTAACGGTGTCTCGCCTCGACGCGCTGATGGTGTGTCCTCGGCGAGGGCTGTCGATCACCAATCCCTTTGCGATGAGTGAGCGGATCGCCTCCCGGACCACGGGCCGGGACACCTGGAAGTTCTCGCACAGCTCCCGCTCCGACGGGAGCCGTTCACCCTCCGCGATCTGGCCGGAGACGATTGACTCGATCAGCGAGCCGGCCACCCGATCTGCCAACCGCTCACTGCGCGCGATTGGAGCGAAGGGCGGCGGCTTCGGTTCGCAGCGGCTCGATCCCGAGGACACGACTCTCAGCGTATCGGCGGTGAGGACAGCCTCGCCAACAATGCACGGGGAGCCAGCCGGTGCCGCGAGCGTCTCCCTCGAGAAACGGCTCACCTATGCCCAGGCTGCCGAACACCGCGGACGGTGAGGAAAGCGGCAGGTCAGGCTCACTTCTGCCGCAGGAACGAGTCACGGCCGACGGCGCTCCCCGCCGGCTCGGAGACGGTCGCTACCGGGTGCCCCGGGGTCAGGTCGTCGCCGGCCGTGGGTAGAGCTCGGCGGTGATCCCGGGGACCTGGGCCAGGCGCGCATCGCAGGTGACGAGCGGGACCTCCAGTGCCTCGGAGAGCGCGACGAACACGGCGTCGTCGGCGGTGAGGTTGTCGCGCAGCGCCCAGACGCGGCCGGCCAGCGGCTCCTGCCCGTAGCGAACGATGCTCAACGCGGCTGGGTCGCTCGAACGTCCTGCGCGCGGTCGCCGCTGAGCTTTACCCCGCGGAGGAGCCCACGCAGGGCGTGGAGGATCTCGACGTCGATGAGGTGCGGCGCGAGGAGATCCCCGTCATCGGCCAGCCTGCCGGTGAGCGCACGGTCAGACTCGCGGTCGGCGAGCACGTCCAGCACCGCCAGGTGTCAACAACCAGCATGACGAAGGGTCGCGATCTCGGCCGGCCCGCACCGCGGCAACGATGTCAGGCGTCGTCGTCCCGCCGGCGCGTGCCCGCGCCCGCCGAAGCACGTCGCTGACGGCGGGGCGCTCGGTCAGGCGCTCGAGCTCCGCCAGCGCGTAGTCGGAGAGTGAGACCCCGGCGCCGGCGGCCCCGGCACACAGGGTGGCGTGGACATCCTCGGGGACGTTGCGGATCTGAATCGTCTTCATTGACGGTCACTTCACCCTCCCAACGGGTGTGACACACCCTTACTTCATGCAGTCAGGCGGCGGTCCAGCCGCCCATCTCGGCGTGCTCGGTCTCGCCGGCGATGCCGGTTGCCGTCCCCAGCACCGGGTGCAGCTCGATCGCCGGCGAATAACGGCTGGCCGGCGTGGTCCGGCCGAGCGCCTCGGCCATCGCCCGGACGTGGTGGGGGCCACCGCCGCAGCAGATCCCGATGTACTCGATGCCCTCCGCCTGGGCCCAGCGGGCGAAGTCGGCCATCTCGAAGCGACTGCAGGCGAAGGGCTCCAGCGCGATCGGAAACGCGCGGGCGCCGTCGGGCGTGCGCAGTGACTCAAACGCGGGAACCTCGGCGGTGGTGTGAAACGGGACCGGCTGGGCGGCGACCGCGCAGTCGACGGCCGCCCGGATCTCGTGCAGCAGCCCGGTGATCGTCGCCGGACCGCGCGAGCAGTTGAGGCCGACGATCGCGGCGCCCGCGTCGGCGACCCGCCGGCACGCCTCGACGTAGGGGACGCCGTCGTAGGTGAGCTCGAGATCGACGCTCGCGAAGGTGACCATCGCCGCCAGCCCCAGCTCCTGACAGACCTCGAGTCCGATGAGCGCCTCGGCGAGGTAGTCGTTGGTCTCGTGGATGACGAAGTCGACGCCCTCCTCCACCGCCCAGCCGAGCTGCTCCTCGTACTGGGCACGCACGATGGCCCCGGTGCGCTCGGGCTCCCGCGGGTCATAGGACCAGGTGTTGCAGATGTTCGCGGCCACGAGCGCGTCGCCCTCGGCGGCGACCTCGTTGGCCATCCGCAGCGCCGCGCGATTCATCGCCTCCAGGTCACCGTCGCGACCGACGACGCGCAGCTTCTCCCGATGGGCGTAGTAGGTGAGCGCCACCATCACGTCGGCCCCCGCCGCCAGGAACTCGCGATGCAGGCCGAGCACCGCCTCGGGCGCGTCGAGCACGACTTCGGGGACGTAGGGGCCGGCCTTGATGAAGCCGCGGCGCTCGAGCTCGAAGACGTAGCCCTCGGCGCCGATCACCACCCCCTCAGACAGTCGCCGGTGCAGCGTCCGCGGTGAGCGCGTCATCGAGACCTCCTTCGGAGAATCGTGATGGATCGAAGCGGTGGATGTCGTAGACGGTGCCCTGCTGCAGCGCGAGCTCGGCGAGCACGCGACCCACCCACGGGGCGAACTTGTAGCCGGTGCCCCGCCAGCCGACCCCGACGTGGGCGGCCGGGAAGCCGGGCACCGCGCCGAGCACGAAGTCGTCGTCGGCGACGAGGTCGTAGTCACAGCCGTCGGTGTCGCTCACCGGCTCTGAGGGGACGTCGCGCAGCTCCGGCAGGCATTCGTTGACGAACGCGCCCACCGAGTCGATCGCGGTCACCGTGCGCGGCAGGTCGGGCGGGTGGTAGTAGCCGATCTTGACCGCGTCGCTGACGCCCTCGACGATCGGGTGGCAATAGATCCCCGCGTCGAGATAGGCGAGCACCGGCATCACCGCGTCGGTGTACCGGGCACGGATCTCGGCCGGCGGGTGGTAGTAGCGCGCCTCGATCGGCCGGTCGCGGGTGAGCGGGACCGTGAGCCGGGCGCCGTCCATGCGGGCGAGCACGTCGTTGGTCCCGTGGCCCGCGCAGACGACGAGGGCGCGCGTCGACCACTCGCCCGAGCGGGCGCTCACCCGGATCGTGTCGTCGGCGCGATCACGGGTGATCCGATCGATCTCGACGCCCTCGACGATGGTCACGCCCCGCTGCGCGAGCGCGGCGAGCAGCGCGGCGGTCACCGACCGCAGGTCGACGAGTCCCCCGTCGACATCGACCCGGGCGAGGTCGGCGTCGAGCACCGGAAAGCGGGTGCGCAGCTCGGCGTCGAGGTAGGAGGCGGTCGGCAGGCCGAGCCCCTGCAGGATGCGGTGGCTGAGATCGGCGTAGGTGGTCTCGAGGTCCGGGGTCACCGACCGTTTGGCGATGTTCATGCAGCCGCAGCGCACGAGCGCCCGGGTCCCGGTCTCCTGCTCGAACTCACCCCACAGCCGCTGGGCCTCCCGGGCCAGCCGCGCGTAGGTGGCGTCGAGATAGTCGCAGCGGTAGGAGCGGGTGCGTCCGAACGACGCGGTCATCGGATCCCCGATCCGCCCCCGTTCGAGGATCACGACGCGGTCGAAGCGCTCGGCGGCGTGGAAGGCGGTGAACAGCCCCATCACCCCACCGCCGACGATCACGAGGTTCTCGGTCATGTGGTCCCCCTTTTCGGTCGCGCCGTCGTCGTCGTTGAAGCGGTTCAGTGAACCGCTTCAAATAAAGCACGTCGGCGGCCGTTCCGGTGTGGCCGCGGGGAGAAGAGTTGGCCGCCGGGATTGGCCCGCGGGGCAGCGGCGGAAGTGAGGCAGCGGCTCGGTGGACGTCGGGCGCGGCGGGTGAGCACCCCGCGCGAGCCGGGTCGCCGGTGAGCGAGCTCGGCGGTGGCGATCGGATGCGGGGTGCGGGAGACTTCCCGCCATGAGCCAACCCGCCTCCCCCCGCGTGAAGCTGCGCCGTGAGCCCAAGCGCGGGCACTATGACCTCGCGACCGTCCAACGGATTCTCGACCGGGCGCTCGTCGCCCACATCGCGTTCGTCGCCGACCCCCCGTCCGAGGGTCAGATCGGCCAGCCCTACTGCATCCCGACGCTGTGCGCCCGCACCGGCGACCGGGCCCTGATCCACGGGTCGTCCGCGAGCCGGATGCTGCGCGGCCTGTCGGCCGGCGCCCCGGCGTGCCTCACCGCGACGCTCACCGACGGTCTCGTGCTCGCCCGCTCGGCCTTCGAGCACAGCATCAACTACGAGTCGGCGATCGTGCTCGGCACGCTGCAGGCGGTGACCGAGCCCGAGGCCAAGCGGGCCGCGCTGCAGGCGTTCACCGAGAAGCTGCTGCCCGGCCGCTGGGCGGAGGTGCGACAGCCGACCGCCAAGGAGCTGAAGGCGACCGCGATCCTCTCACTCACGATCGACGAGGCGTCGGCGAAGGTCCGCAGCGGTCCGCCCGAGACCCCGCCCGAGGACGAGGACGTCGATGTGTGGGCGGGCGTGGTGCCGATCCACACCGTCTACGGCGAGCCGGTGACGGCCCCTGACGTCGCCCCGGGAACCGCGCCGTCACCGAGCGTGGCGCGGCTGCCGGTGCGCTGACCGGTCAGGGGGCGAAGCGGTGGTGGAGCATCAGCGCGTTGCCCTCGGAGTCGTGAAAGAACGCCATGTTGCAGACGGCGGTCTCGACGTCGTTGCCGAACTGGACCCCCCGCTGCTCCAGCTCACGCCGCGCGGCGGCGACGTCGGGGACGCGCAGTGCGATCGGCGAGATGTGGGGCGCGAACTCGGTACCCATCTGGGTCGGGTCGATGAGGTAGAGCGACACGTTGCCGCTCTCGATCTCCGGCCACCCGTCATCCCAGTTGGGGCTGTGCAGGCCCAGCACGTCGCGGTAGAACGCCCGGGCCCGGTCCATGTCCTGCACCGGGATCGAGACGAAGTCGGTCCGCTGCACCGCATTAGTCAACTCCACACGATCACTCTCCCTCGGGGTCACCTTGGCGATCGACGGTCGGCTCCGACCGGCCGTCGTGCCCGGAGCGTATTGGACTCCCCACGCCTCCACTCTTCGCGGCCTCACATCTCCGCCGAACCACTTGGACCGTCGATGACTCAGCTCGTCGCGAACGGTTGAGTGAGAACGCTCGCCGAGGGTAGTGACCGGCAGGCGGCCCTCGTGACCTCCGAGCCGGTCGTCCGTGGCTCGGAAGCGGCAGACCACCTGCCAATCCATCATGGCCCGGGTCGTCCGCACACCGACGCCCGAGCCGCGTTCAGACAAGGAGTTGGACATGAGCAAAGAAGCCAACATCGCCGCGCAGAAGTCGCTGTCGGAGAACATCAACGCCGGTGACCTCGATGCCGCGATGCAGTCCTTCGCACCCGACGCCGTCGATCACGACCCCGCCCCGGGCCAAGCGGCCGGCCGGGAGGGGTTCAAGGCGTTCTTCAGCGAGCTGACGACGGCATTTCCCGACGCCCGGATCCAGCCCGAGAAGGCGTTCGCCGACGAGGACAACGTCGCCGTGGCCTACACGCTGACGGGTACCCATCGGGGCGAGTTTCACGGGATCGCCGCCACGGGCAACACGATCGAGGTCCGCGGCATGCAGATCGGGCGCTTTGAGAACGGCCAGATCGTCGAGCGATGGGGCTCCAGCGACGAGCTGGGGATCATGCAGCAACTCGGTGCCGACGTGGCTCCCAAGAGCGGGTTGTCCAAGCTCGCCGACAAGCTCGGATCGTGAACCCGTCCGGGAGGGCGCCGGCCGATGCCGAGCCCTCCCGGAGCGCCGGGCGCCAGCGGGGCGGTGGCGGGTGACGGCGGCGGGCGGCGGGCGGAAGCGACCCGCGACCGCGGCTAGGCCACCGGCGTGTCGGCGAGCGCGTCACCGAGCGCCCCGGCGACCGCGAGCACCGAGCCGATCTCGTCGGGGCGGGTCCGGAAGTTGACGAAGCACACGCGCAGGCAGGTCATGCCGTCGAGCACGGCGGCGGCGAGGAACACGCGGCCGTCGGTCTGCATCGCGCGGGCCAGTCGGTCGTTGTGGGCGTCGAGGTCGGTGACGCCCGGGGGCACGTGGCGGAAGCAGACCGTCGAGAGCATCGGGGCGTGCAGCAGCTCAAACGCCGGCGACGCATCGATCATCTCGGTGAGCGCGCGGGCGTGGGCGAGCGTGCCCTCGATCCAGTCGCGGTACTGGGCGGCGCCGTGGATGCGAAACGCCATCCACAGGCGCAGCGAGCGCAGGGGACGCGAGTACTCAAACGTGCGATCCACCGGGTTGGCGACGTCGCCCTCGTGGAGCATGTAGCGCTCCTGGTGACCGAACGCGGTGACCAGCGAGCCGCGGTCGCGGAACAGAACCGCGCTGCAGCTCTTGGGCACCCCGAGCCACTTGTGGGCATCGACGGTGAGCGAGTCGGCGCGGTCCAGGCCGACGAACAGGGCACCTGCGGAGGGCGTCGCCGCGGCCGGGACGCCGTAGGCGCCGTCGACGTGCAGCCACACCCCCCGCTGTGCGCAGACGTCCGCGATCGCGGCGATCGGGTCGACGGTGCCGGTGAGGGTCGTGCCCGCGGTCGCGACGACGGCCAGTGGAACGATGCCGTCGGCGACGTCATCGGCGATCGCCGCCGCGAGTGAGTCGACCTGCAGCCGACGATCGGGACCGATCGGGATGCGACGCACCGACCGCGAGCCCAGACCGGCCGACTCGACGGCGCGCACGACCGAGTAGTGAGCCTCGTCGGAGCAGTAGACCGCGGCCCGCCGACCCGAGACCCCGTCTGCCCGGGCGCCGGGCAGCGCCCGTTCCCGGGCGACGAGGATCGCGGTGAGGTTGGAGGTCATCCCGCCGCTCGTGAACGTCCCCTCGCCGAGCGGGAAGCCCAGGAACTCGGCGAGCCACTGCAGCGTCTGCTGCTCGATCAGCTCCGCGCCACCGGATGCGGAGGCGAGGTTCGTGTCGTAGGTCGCCGACAGCGCCGACGCGAGCACGCCCACCTCCAGGCCCGTGGAGCCGATGTAGGCGAGGTACAGCGGCCGCGAGGGTGAGGTCGACGCCTCGAGCGTGGCGACGGCATCGGCGAGCGCCTGCGACTCATCGCCCGGCCCGCGCGGCAGCACGTCGCGCAATCGAGACACGAGCTCGGCACTCAGCTGCGGCTCGGAGATGCGCGGCTCGTCGAAGGAGCTCCACGCCTCGTCGATCAGCCGCCCGAGGTGGGAGAGCACGGTCGCGCGGTCGGCGAGGCCCGGCCGCGACGGGCGAGGGCCGCCATCCGATGGGGACGGCAGATCTGGATCTGGTCGGTTCATCAAGGTCAGATCATGGGGCATCCGCCGCGGTCCCGGAGTTCCGGTGCGGTGGCGATATCGTCGCCGGCGTCACGGTGAACGAAGCGATTGCCCTGATCGGCCTGGCCGCCACGCTCGGCGCGGCGGTGAGCCGCCCCCGGTGGGCGCCGGACTGGCTGGTCGCGGTGGCGGCGGCGGTCGCCGTGCTCACGCTCACCTCGTTCAGCTTCGGTGAGGCGCGGACGGCGCTGGGCCGGCTCGGTCCGACCGTCGGCTTCCTCGCCGCCCTGCTCGTGCTCGCCGACGGCGCTCGGGCCGCCGGCGTCTTCGACGCGCTGGGGGCGCTGATGTCCCGCGGGGCCCGTTCAGACCCCCGACGGCTGCTGGCGATGGTGTTCGTCGCCGCCTCGCTCACCACCGCGGTGCTCAGTCTCGACTCGACGATCGTGCTGCTCACCCCGATCGTGTTCGCGACGGCGGCGCGGCTTGCGACCGAGCCACGACCGCACGTGATCGCGAGCTGTCATCTGGCCAACAGCGCCTCGCTGCTGCTGCCCGTCTCCAATCTCACCAACCTGCTGGCGATCGCGGCGACCGGACTGTCGTTCCCGCGCTTCGCCGGGCTGATGGTGCTCCCGTGGCTGGTCGCGATCGGGGTCGACTGGGTCGTGCTGTCCCGCACCGGCCGCGCGGAGCTCCGGCGCCGGGCGGCGCCGCCCGCCGCCGCACGGACCGCGGTCGCGCTGCCGCGGTTCGCCCTGACGGTGATCGCGCTCACGCTCACGGGCTTTGCGTCGAGCTCGGCGCTCGGGATCGCCCCGGTGTGGTTCGCCACCGCCGGCGCGGTCGCACTCACGCTGCGCTCACCGCCGCGTTCGGTGCGCGACGTGCGGGCGCTCGCCGGGTCCGCCGAGCCCGCGTTTCTGGTGTTCGTGCTCGCGCTCGGCGTCGTCGTCGCCGCCGCCGGGGACGCCGGTCTGTCGGGGTTCGTGCGCACGCTGCTGCCCGGGGGTGCGGGGCTCGGAGCCCTGCTCGCGATCGCGGGCCTGAGCGCGCTCGCCGCCAACCTGCTCAACAACCTGCCCGCGACGCTGATCCTGCTGCCGGCGCTCACCGCCGCGGGGCCGATCCCGGTGCTCGCGATGCTGATCGGCGTCGGCGTGGGACCGAACCTCACGTTCGCCGGCTCGCTGGCGACCCTGCTGTGGCGGCGGATCCTCAGCGAGCACGGGGTGAGCGTCGGCGCTCGGGAGTTCCTGCGCCTCGGCCTGCTCACCGTCCCGGTGAGTCTCGGGCTCTGCACGGTGGCGCTGTGGGCGGCCGCGCAGGTGCTCTGATCCCGCTCCGACCCCGGGCTCCCTGACCGCCCTCGCGAGCTGAGCGGGGCCGAGCGGTCGGGAACCTCACTCCCGGACGCGGGTGCCGCCGGCCTGCTTGGCGCGATACAGCGCCGCGTCGGCGATACCGCACAGACCGTCGAAGTCCTCGAGTGACCCGAACGCGACGCCGGCGCTGGCGGCGACGCTCAACCCCGGTGCGACCTCACCCCAGCCCGCCGAGGCGACCGTGTCGATGATCGACTCACAGCGCCGGCGGGCGGCGTCGTGATCGTGGGCGGGGAACAGCAGCAGGAACTCGTCACCGCCGAGGCGCACGACCAGATCCTGCTCGCGGACCCCGCTGCGGAGGATCGAGGCGATGCGGGCGAGCACCTGGTCGCCGACCGCGTGGCCGAAGCCGTCGTTGATCGACTTGAAGTGGTCGAGGTCGACCAGCGCGATCGCGACCGACGGCACCCCCCGGCCCCGCAGGCCGTCGGTGAAGCGGGCGAGCCCGCGGCGGTTGGCCAGACCGGTGAGGTCGTCGAGGAAGGCGTGCTGCTGGAGCAGGACGTGCTCGGCGGCCATCCGCTCGACCTCGACGAGCGACTGCATCGAGGCCAGCGTGGCCAGGCGCCGCTGCCAGCGGCGGTCGACGAGCTCACGGCCCCACCGCAGACCGAGGGTGTCGCGCCCGCACTCCGCGGCCTCCAGCTCGACGGCGAGCGCGAGCGACAGCAGGTACATGCGCTGGCAGTTCTCCGGGTCGATCGTCTCCAGGGCGCGCTGCACGTGGGCGCGGGCCTCGGGGCCGCCAGCCGCGGCGAAGGCGTGGGTGAGGTGGACGTAGCCGGCGAACTCGCCCTCGGGCGGACGGGTCGCGTCGGCGGGAACGCCGTCCGACGGCGAGATCGCGTCGACGAGCTCCCGGAAGACGACGAGGTCCTCCCACCAGCTCTCGGGCATCTGGGGAACGTTGGCGGCGTCGAGCGCGGCGCGGGCGAGCGCCGCGCGCTCGGCGATCCCCTCCACGTGACCTCGCTCGCGCAGCGCGGCCACCCAGTTGACCTCGACCTCGGCACGGTTGTAGAGCAGCACCGGCAGCGCGGCGGTGTCGCTCTCCGCGGCGTCCAGGCACGCCTCCGCCGCCTCGTAGTGAGCCAGCTGCATCTCCCACAGGTCACGGCGCTCGCACGCGGACGCGCATTCGATGTGGGCGCTCACCGCCTCCGATGCCGGCCCTGACCAGCTCTCCAGGAGGACGATCGCCCGGGCGAGGTCACGGTCGGCGTCGACCGGCGCCCGGCCCGCGTCCTCGTTGCAGTCCTGGGAGCGGATCGCGAGCGCGAGCGCGGTCATCACCGGATCGTCGTCGTTCTGCGCGCGCTCGAGCAGCATCTCGGCCCAATCCGTCGTCCGCTGATGCTCCACGAACTGCTGGTGGATGACGCCCAGGAACATCCCGAGCTTGACCACGTCCGGCCAGCCGCGGCGCTCGCCCTCGTCGATGATCTCGGCGACGGCCTCGCCGGTGAGGCCGCCGTCGAGCTGGGAGGCGCGCACGAGCGCGAACACCCGCGCGCGGGCCCGGCGGCGATCCGCCGCGTCGGTGAGCGACTCGTCGAGCACCTTCGGGATCACCTCGACGGGCGGGGGTTCCGGTTCGGCGGGGGCGACGGTCCAACTCACAGCCCGTATATCGACCACCCCCCACGACTCCTGAACCCCGCCGCAGAGTTCATCATCACCGCCATGACACGCCGCCACCGACGCGAGCTGGGCGCGGTCTTCCTCGGGGGGATGATCGGTGCCGTCCTGCGGGTCTGGATCAGCGACGCGCTCCCGGCCACCGCCACCCAATGGCCGTGGGGGATCTTCCTCATCAACATCTCCGGCACGGTCGCGCTCGCGTTCCTGGCGACGTGGCTGCAGGAGCGCCCGGAGCGCGAGGACCGCCGGCCCCGTCCGCCCTACCTGTGGCCGCTGCTGGGCCCGGGGCTGTGTGGCGCCTACACCACGTTCTCCACGATGCAGGTCGAGATCTTGAGGATGCTCGACCACGACTGCTACGGACTCGCGGCCGGCTACACGGTCGCCAGCGTCGCGGCCGGCCTGGCCGCGATCCGGGTGACGACCGCGCTGGCCCGAGGACCCCGGCTGCGATGAGCGTCTGGGTATGGGCGGCGGTCGCGGGGGCCGGCGGGCTCGGAGCCGTGCTCCGGTTCGGGCTCGACGGGGCGATCAAGCGCCGGACGCGCGGGGACTTTCCGCTGGGGACGCTCACGATCAACCTCTCCGGCGCGTTCGCGCTCGGCCTGCTCACCGGGCTGGCGCTCACGGGTGACGCGCTGCTCATCGCGGGCACGGCGGGGATCGGCGCCTACACGACGTTCTCGACCTGGATGCTCGAGACCCACCGGCTCGCGACCGGCGGCGCCCGGCGCGCGGCGACGATCAACATCGTGCTCAGCATCGTCGCCGGGGTCGCCGCCGCCGCGCTCGGTCGCCTGGTCGGGAGGGCGCTGTAGAGCGGGCCGGGGCACCGGCGCCCGCATATACCCCCCATGGGTATAGTCGTCGACCATGTCGGTGATCCTCAACGCCTTCAAGGACGCCTTCCTCATGGCCTGGGAGGTGTGGTGGGCGCTCGTCTTCGGGTTTGCGATCTCGGCGATCGTGCAGGCGTGGGTTCCACGCGAGCGCATCGAAGCCGCGCTCTCGGGAGACGGCGTGAGGCCGCTCACCACGGCGACGGCGCTGGGTGCGGCCTCGAGCTCGTGCTCCTACGCGGCGATCGCGATCAGCAAGACCCTGTTCGCCAAGGGCGCGTCGGCGGCCTCGTCGCTGGCGTTCGCGTTCGCGTCGACGAACCTGGTGTGGGAGCTCGGGCTGGTGCTGTGGGTGCTGATCGGCTGGCAGTTCACGGTGGGCGAGTACGTGGGCGGCATCGTGATGATCGGCCTGATGGCGCTCCTGCTACGGGGGTTCGTCTCCCGCGAGCTCGAGGGGCAGGCGCGCGAGCACGCCCGGGAGGCGGACACCGGACATCAGCATCACATGGCCGGCGAGCGCATGGGCTGGCGCGAGCGGTTGACGTCGGCGTCGGCCTGGTCAGACGTCGCCCACAACTTCCGGGGCGACTGGCAGATGCTCTATCGGGAGATCGCGATCGGATTCCTGCTGGCCGGCTTCGTCGCCCAACTGGGCAACGGGTTCTTCCGGGGCCTCTTCCTCAGTCACTCCCCGGCGATCGTGCAGACGCTCTGGGGAGCGCTGATCGGACCGGTGATCGCGGTGGCGAGCTTCGTCTGCTCGGTCGGCAACGTCCCGCTCGCGGCCGTGCTGTGGTCAGGCGGCATCTCGTTCGCCGGGGTGATGGCGTTCATCTTCGCCGACCTGATCATCCTGCCGATCCTCAACGTCTACCGCAAGTACTACGGCCGCCGGTTCGCGCTGCGGATCACGGGCCTGATGTTCGTGACGATGGTGATCGCGGCACTGATCATCGACGGGCTGTTCAGCGTCCTGGGGCTCGTCCCGGGAGGCGCGCGGCCGACCCGGGCCGACATCTTCAGCTCGATCGGGCTCAACTACAAGCTCGTGCTCAACGTGCTCGGCGTGGCGATCTTCGCCGGCCTGTGGTGGCTGACCGCCCGCCGCGGCGTCACCGACCCGATGTGCGGGATGCAGGTCGACCGGGCCAAGGCCGCCACCCTGACGATCGACGGCGAGACGCTCTACTTCTGCTCTGAGCACTGTCGCGGCGGCTTCGTCGCCGGCCTCGGCTCAGACGACCATCCGCTGACGACGACCCCGGGAGACCACCACTGATGCCGGCAACCGACCCGACCAGCCGCGGCTACACGGCCGGCAAGGACCGACTCCAGGCGCGACTGCGGCGCATCGAGGGTCAGGTCCGCGGCGTGCAGGGGATGATCGACGACGAGCGCTACTGCATCGACGTGCTCACCCAGATCTCCGCGATCCAGGCCGCCCTGGACAAGGTCGCGCTCGGTCTGCTCGACGACCACGCCCACCATTGCGTCGTCGGCGCCACCGATCCCGTCGACCAGGCGGCCAAGACCGAGGAGCTGATGGCCGCGGTCGGACGGCTGATCGGCCGCCGCTGACCGGCAGGCCCACCGGGACTCCGCGGAATGTGGATGGCGCCTCCCGGGTAGAGACTCCTCCATGAGCCCGGTGATGCTCACCTTCGACGACGGTCCCGACCCCGCCGGCACCCCGGCGGTGCTCGGGGCCCTGAGCCGGGCCGGCGCCCAGGCGACGTTCTTCCTCGTCGCCCCGCTCGCCGCGCGCCATCCCGAGCTGGTGGCGCAGATCGCGGCCGCCGGACACCGGGTCGGCGTGCACTGCGACGAGCACGTCCGCCACAGCGAGCGCGACGCGAGCTGGGGTCGGCGTGACCTGCGCCACGCTCTGGAGCGGCTGAGCGCGCTCGGCGTGCGGCCGTCGCTGTGGCGGACCCCGTGGGGTGACGTCGCGGACTGGACCGCCGGCCTCGCCCGCGACGCCGGGCTGCGGATCGTCGGCTGGAACGTCGACACCCACGACTGGCGCGGGGATGGGGCCGAGGCGATGCTCGCCGCCACCGATCCGGACCTCCGCGACGGCGCGATCGTGCTCGCCCACGACGGCATCGGCCCCGGGGCCCGGCGCGCGGACGTGACCGAGACGGTCCGTTACGTGGAGCTCGTCGCGCAGCGCGCGACCTCCCGGGGCTTCACGCTCGCCGCCCTGTCATGACCGGTGCCGCGCGCTCGAGCGCTGCCGACCGACCGGGGCTTGCCGGCGCTGTGGGCCTGGACCGCGCGCTGGCCCAGATCGCCGCCGGGGCGAGCACCCGTGACGCGGTGGCCGCGACCGGCCCGTTCCCCGCCGAGGCGTTCGCGCGGCTGCGCGGCTGCGGCGCGCTGGCGATGAACGCGATCGCCGGGGCGGCGCGGCCTCCCGCGGCCGAGGAGCTGGACCTGGTGCGCCGGGTCACGGCGGCCGACGGATCGGTGGGACGGATCTTCGACGGCCACATCAACGCCGTCGAGCGACTGGCGGTGCAGGGGCCGGGGGCGGTGCGCGATCGCGAACTGGCCCGCGTGCGAGCCGGGGAGTCGCTGCTCGGGGTCTGGGGCGGAGAGCCGGTGCCCGGCGAGGGACCGCCCGCCCAGCTGCGCCGCGGCCCCCACGGCGAGGTGCTGCGCGGGGTCAAGACGTTCTGCTCCGGCGCCGGCGGCGTCCAGCGCGCGCTCGTGCTCGCCCGCGACGTCGACGGCGACGGCGACCCCGCGGCGGGGCCGGCACTCGTGCTCGTCGACGTCGCCGACCCCGAACGGGTGGCGATCGACACCGGCTGGTACCGCGCCCGGGGCCTCGTCGCCTCCGCCTCCCACCGGGTCGTGTTCCACGACGCGCCGGTGCTCGCCCGGCTGGGTGCCCCGGGGGCGATCACCGTCCAGCCGTGGTTCGGCCGGGATGCGCTGCGCACCGCGGCGAGCTGGGCGGGGATGGCCGACACCGCCGTCGCCGCCGCGCTCAGCGGTCTGGGCGAGCGCCCGCGCACCGGAGACCTGGAGGGGCTCGCCGCGGGGCGGATCCTCACCGCCCGGCGGACGATCGACGTGTGGCTGGCGGCCGCCGCGGTCGCGATGGACGACGGTGGCGACGAGCTCGCCCCGATCGCCCTGCACGGTCGCGCGGCGATCGCCGACAGCTGCCGGACGCTACTCGACGAAGCCGCCCGCGCCTGCGGCTCGCATCCGTTCGCCACCGCCGGCGCGCTTGACCGGGCCCGCCGCGACCTGCAGCTGATGCTCCTGCAGCACCGGCTGGACCCGATGCTCGCCCGCGCCGGGGCGGCCGCCCTCGCCCGGGACGACGGGCGATGACGATGGGCCCCGCCGAGTTCGAGGCCCGCTATCAGCGGGAGGGTGACCCGTGGGGATATGAGACCCGGCCCTATGAGCGGGCCAAGTACGACGCGACGCTCGCCGCCTGCGGACCGGGACGGTTCGCCCGCGCGCTCGAGCTCGGCAGCTCGATCGGCGTGCTCAGCGTCCGGCTGAGCGCCCGCTGCACGCGCCTGGTCACCGTCGACGCGTCCCCGACGGCGGTCTCGACCGCCCGCCGGCGCCTGGTGGCCGCGGGCCTCGGGGGCGACGGCGAGGACCCCGCGGCGGCGGTCGACGCGGTGCTGGGGACGATCCCCGGTGACGTCCCCGATGGTCCCTACGACCTCGTGGTCGCCTCCGAGATCCTCTACTACCTCACGCCGGATGCGCTCACCGCGACGCTCGCCCGGCTGGGCGAGGTGACCGGACCCGGCGCGCGCATCGTCGCCGTGCACTGGCGACCGGCCGGTCCCGAGCGGCCGTTCACCGCCGCCGAGGTCCACGCCATCCTCGGCGAGCAGCCGTGGCTGACCCACCTCTCCACCGCCTCCACCGACGACTACCTGCTCGACTGCTACCGATGTCGATGATCGCCGCCGTCGTCGTCCCCGCCCGTGACGAGGAGGCCCGGATCGGCGCCTGCCTGCAGGCACTCGCCGCGCAGACCGTCGGTGGCGACGCGTTCACGGTGGTCGTCGTCCTCGACGCCTGCCGCGACGCCACCGCCGAGGTCGTCGAGCAATCGCGCCGAACGCTCGGGCTCAACCTCGTCACCGTGTCCGGGCCGGGCACCGGTCCGGGCGCCGCCCGCCGGGCCGGCATGGATCACGCCTGCGCGATGCTGCTGGAGGCCGACCCCGGCGGCCGGGGCCTGATCGCGAGCACCGATGCGGACTCCCGACCGACGGCCGACTGGCTGGAGCGCCAGGACCACCACGTGAGCGAGGGGGCGCTGGCGATCGCGGGGATGATCGAGCTCGATCCCGACGAAGCCGCCCGGCTGGGCCCGGAGGTGCTCGCCGCGCGCCGGGCGCACGCCGAGCAGCGCCTGGCCCGCGTGCGCCGCCTCGACCCGGGCGCCGAGCACCACCACTTCGGCGGCGCGTCGCTGGCGGTGACCGCCGCCACCTACCGGCGGATCGGCGGGATCGAACCGGTTCCCGAGCTGGAGGACGCGACGTTCGAGCGGCGGCTGGCCGAGCATGGCGTGGCCGTACTCCGCGCCGGCGACGTGCGGGTGACGACGTCGGCGCGCAGCGAGGGCCGGACGCCCCGCGGGCTGGCCGTCGACATCGCGGTCGCCCGCTGGTGCACCACGGGAAGCCGGCGGCGCGGCGCCTTTGCGCCGTCGCGCGTGTCCGCCGAGCAGGGCGAGGCGGTGGTCACCGTGATCGTCGGTGGCGACGGCCCTCCGCTCGCCGTCGCCCGGCTGCTCGACGTCGGGCTGGCCGGGCTGCGCGCCGCGGGGGTGGGCCACGAGGTGCTGGTCGCCGGGGGCGACGGCGAGGACCCCGACGGACGGGGACCGATCCGCGGACGCGGCGACGCGCTGCAGCGGGCGCTGCGCGCCGGCACCGGGGAGCTCGTGTGCGTGCTGGACCCGGCCGCGGAGGACGACGGGTCGCCCGCCGACCGGGTGGCGGGACTCATCGGACCGCTGCTGAGCGAGCCCGGGCTGATGCTCGTCAAGGCCGCGGCGGCGCCCGGGCGTCCCGTCCCGGTGGACGGGCTCGGCGAGCTCGTGGCGCGGCCGCTCATCCATCGCCACCGGCCGCGGCTGGTCGGCTTCAGCGACCCGTTGGCGCGGGAGTTCGCCGCCCGCCGCAGCCTGCTGGAGCGGGTCGCGTTCGCCGCCGGGGAGGGCGTTGAGCTGGGGATCCTCATCGACGCGCTGGACCGCTGCGGCCTGTCCGCGCTCGCCGAGAGCGGGCCAGAGCCCGACCCCGAGCCCGATCCCGATCGGCCGTCGTCCGTGGCGAGGGCGACGGCGACGGGGCGGACGCCGGGCGAGGTCGCCTACGCGCTGCACGCGGCGGTCGAGCACCGCACCGGGGACCACCCGAAGGGCTTGCACGAACCCGACACCGTCTACGTCAACGGCGGTGCCCGCGGGGTGCCCGGCGTCGTCGTCACCGCCGAGCTGCCCGCCCTGGTCGCGCCCTGAAGCGACCCGGCGGGCGTGCGCGACAATCCACGCCATGACGGGTGCGTGTTGACCGACTCAGGCGTGGTCCGGGCCACCGAGGAGGTGGCGATCGAGTGGCTGGCGGCGGGACGGCGAGTCGTGCAGGCGCTGCTCGTCGAGGTCGAGGGGTCGGCGCCGCTGCCGATCGGGGCGATGATGCTGATCGGCGACCGCGGTGAGATCGAGGGGTCGATCACCGGCGGCTGCGTCGAGGGCGCGGTGGTCGGCGAGGCGGAGGCGATCCTCGCCGGCGAGCGCGGTGCGGGTGTCTGCACCTACGGGATCTCCGACGAGCTCGCGGGCACCGTGGGGCTCATGTGCGGGGGGACCGTGCACGTGTTCGTCGCCGAGCTCAGCGGCGCCGACGGAGAGATCGAACGTGCCGCGCTCGCCTCCCACCTGGCCGGGCACGCGGCGGCGGTGGCGACGGTGATCGACGGCGAGCGGGCGGGGGCGCGCATCGGAGTGCTCGGATCCGAGACGATCGGGACGCTCGGCGTGACCCCGCTGCTGGACCGCAACGTCGCCCGCGAGACCGCGGGGCTGCTGGAGGAGGGGAAGTCCACGACCCGCCGCTTCGGCGCCGACGGGGCGACGCTCGGCGACGAGCTGCCCGTCCACATCCGCGCCTACGCGCCGCCGCCGCGGATGTTCATCTTCGGCGCGATCGACTTCTCGGCGGCGATCGCGCCGTTCGCCGCCCGGATCGGCTATGAGGTCGTGATCTGCGATGCCCGGGATCGCTTCTCACGCTCCGATCGCTTCTCCGCCGAGGCCGAGGTGCGGGTCGGCTGGCCCCAGCAGGTGATGGCCGACACCGAGCTCGGCCCCCGGGACGCGGTACTCGTGTTCAGCCACGACCCCAAGTTCGACGAGCCGGCGCTGATCACCGCGCTCGCCACCGGGGCCGGCTACATCGGCGCCCTGGGCAGCCGCCACACGACCGCCGACCGCGCGGCGAGGCTGCGCGCGGCCGGCGTGGCGGAGGCCCAGATCGCCCGCATCCACGCGCCGTGCGGACTGGAC
>CAZZWJ010000021.1:0-18035 GCA_964657875.1 uncultured Solirubrobacteraceae bacterium | reverse complement strand
GCGTTGACCTCCGGCGGCCCGCCGGGGATCGAGGCGGCGTCCGCGCGGGCGAGCCCCACGGACTCGGGCGATACCACCGTCAGCTCCGCGGATCCCGGCGTCACCTCCCACACGTCGGTGGGCGCGGAGATCGACAGCTCGTCGAGGCCGTCGTGGCTGCAGACGACGAGCGCGTGACGGGTCCCGAGACGGCCGAGGGCGCGGGCCATCGTCTCCAGGTAGCGCCCGTCGGAGACGCCGATCAGCTGGCGCTCGGCGCCTGCCGGGTTGGTGAGCGGGCCGAGGAAGTTGAAGATCGTGCGCACCGCCAGCTCCCGGCGTACCGGCACCACGTAGCGCGTCGCCTGGTGGTGGGCGGGCGCGAACATGAAGCCGAACCCGACCGCCTCGATGCAGTGGGCGACCTGTGCGGGATTCAGGTCGATGCGGGCTCCGAGCGCCTCCAGGAGGTCCGCGGAGCCCGACAGCCCGGTCGCCGAGCGGTTGCCGTGCTTGGCCACCGTGCAGCCGGCGCCGGCGGCGATCAGCGCGGCGGTCGTCGACACGTTGAAGGTCCGTCGTCCGCCGCCGGTACCCGCGGTGTCGAGCAGATCCGAGCGCGCCACCGTGACCGGGGTGGCCAGGGAGCGCATCGTCCGGGCGAGGCCCGCGAGCTCCTCGACGGTCTCCCCCTTGGTCCGCAGGGCGATCAGGAATCCGGCGATCTGGATCTCGCTCACCTCACCGGCCATGATCTGCGCCATCGCCGCAGCGGCGCGCGCGTCGCTCAAGTCCTCGCCGCCGGCGACCGCGTCCAGCGCCTCGGTGAGCGCTCCCGGCCCGCTCATCAGCCGCGCAGGAAGTTGGCCAGCAGCTCGTGCCCGGACTGGGTGAGCACCGACTCGGGGTGAAACTGGACGCCCTCGGCGGGCAGCCGGCGGTGGCGCACCGCCATCACGATGTCGCCGGCGACGGCGCTGCGCTCCAGCACCGACGGGAGCTCGGGGTCGACGATCAGCGAGTGGTAGCGACCGACCTCCAGCGCCGCCGGCAGCCCGGCGAAGATCGTCCGCCCGTCGTGCTCGATCACGGTCGCCTTGCCGTGCACCGGCTCGTGGGTGAGCACCCGGCCGCCGAACGCCTGCACGAGCGCCTGATGGCCGAGGCAGACCCCGAGCGTGGCCACGCCCGCCTCCGGGAAGCGGCGCACCGCCTCCAGCGTGATCCCGGCGTCGTCGGGGGTGCAGGGGCCCGGGGACACGATCACCCGCTCATAGCCGCGCGACAGCAGCTCGGAAACCGTCGCGCGGTCGTTGCGCACGACATCGATCTCCACTGCCCCGGCGCCGAGCTCCCCGACATACTGGACGAGGTTGTAGGTGAAGCTGTCGTAGTTGTCGACGACGAGGACCTTCATGGCCAGTCCGGCTGGCTGACGGCGAGCTCGACGGCGGCGATCGCGGCCCGTGACTTGGCCACCGACTCGCGGTACTCGTAGGCGGGCTGCGCATCGGCGACGGTGCCGCCGCCCGCCTGGACGTGGACGACGCCGTCCTTGACGATCGCGGTACGGATGTGGATGCAGGTGTCGAGGTCCCCGGTGTAGCTCACGTAGCCGATCGCGCCGCCGTAGCCACCGCGCTTGACCGGCTCGAGCTCGTCGATGATCTGCATCGCGCGGACCTTGGGCGCGCCGGAGAGGGTGCCGGCCGGCAGCGTCGCGCGCAGCGCCTGCAGCGCGTCGACCTCGGGCCGCAGGCGACCGGTCACCTCGGAGACGATGTGCATGACGTGGCTGTAGTTCTCCACCGCCATGAAGCTCTCGACCTCCACCGACCCGTACTCACAGACCCGGCCGAGGTCGTTGCGGCCGAGGTCGACGAGCATCACGTGCTCGGCGCGCTCCTTCTCGTCGGCGAGCAGCTCGGCGGCGAGGCGTTCGTCCTCCTCGACGCTCGCGCCGCGCGGGCGGGTGCCGGCGACCGGGCGGGTGGCGACCCGGCGCCCCGCGACGGTGATCAGCGGCTCGGGGCTCGCGCCCGCGATCTCGAAGTCGCCGAAGTCCAGGAAGTACATGTAGGGGCTGGGGTTGACAGCGCGCAGCCCCCGATAGATCGAGAACGCCTCCACCTCCACCGGGGCCGAGAAGCGCTGGGAGGGGACGACCTGGAAGGCGTCGCCGGCGTGGATGTACCGCACGATCCGGGCCACGATCGCCTCGAACTCATCCCGGCTCATGTTCGACGCGAACTCCGGGACGGTGCGGGCCCCGACGGGGACCGACGGCGCCGCCACCGGCAGCGGCGCGGCGAGGCGGGCCCGCAGCTCGGCGATCTGGTCCGCCGCCCGGGCATAGGCGTCGGCGAGCGGCTCGTCGTCGGTGACGTAGACGTTGGCGACGACGGTGACGGTATGGCGCAGGTGATCGAAGACGACGAGTGAGTCGGTGAACATGAGCGCGAGATCGGGCAGGCCGAGCGGGTCGGGATTGGGCTCTCCGAGCGGCTCGACGGTCCGCACGAGGTCATAGGCGAAATAGCCGAGGGCGCCGCCCGCGAACGGGATCTCGAGTCCCGGCACGGCGGCGGGGGCCCGCCAGCGCTGAAGCTCGGCGCGCGCGAGCTCGTAGGGATCACCGGGGTCACCGAGCGACCACCGCAGCACCCGGCGCGGGCGCACCCCGATGAACGAGTAGCGCCCGACGCGCCCCTGCTCGGCGGACTCGAGCAGGAAGGCGGGCTCGCCGGGGTTTGCGTCGCGGAGCTTGAGGAACGCCGAGACCGGCGTCTGGGTGTCGTCGATGTAGGTCTCGTGCAGCGCGATCAGGTCGTGCTCACCGGCGAGCGTGAGCGCCTGCACCTGTTCGAAGGTCGGCGAGAGGGTCGGCGGCGCCGGGGACTCAGCCGCGGCGGCCATCGAGCACCCGCCCGGCGTCGAGCAGCGTGAGGCCGCGCCCGGCAAGCAGCACGAGCAGGTGGTAGACGACGTCGGCCGCCTCCTCGCAGACGCGCTCGTCGGATTCCTCCCGGACCGCTCGGGCGACC
This sequence comes from uncultured Solirubrobacteraceae bacterium, assembly GCA_964657875.1. GTDB lineage: Bacteria > Actinomycetota > Thermoleophilia > Solirubrobacterales > Solirubrobacteraceae > Palsa-465. The sequence continues at coordinate 15,012 of CAZZWJ010000021.1, read as the reverse complement.
TCCTCGGCCTCCTCCTGCACCTTGGCCCCCGCCAGCTCCCGGTCGTCGAGCAGGGTCACCGTGTAGGACCCCGCCGGACGCTCGCTCACCCGCTCGGCGATCGTCCGCGCGAGCGCCGGCAGCGTCTCATACGGCATCGGCGGGTCGAGCTCCCCGCGGTGAAAGCAGGTGCGCTGGCCGGTGTGGCAGCCCGGCCCCGCGGGGTCGACGAGCGCCACCACGGCATCGCCGTCGCAGTCATAGCGGATCGCCCGCAGCGCCTGGGTGTTGCCCGACGTCGCGCCCTTGTGCCACAGCTCCTGGCGCGAGCGGCTGAAGAAGTGCATCTCGCCGGTCTCGCGGGTGAGGCGCAGCGCCTCCGCGTTCATGTAGGCGAGCGTGAGCACCTCGCCCGAGCCGGCGTCCTGCACGATGCACGGCACGAGGCCGCGCTCGTCATATGCGACCTGCGAGTCGTCCACGGCGGTGATGATACGGGCGCACCGCCGCGGCGCCCGTGCCCGTGTCGTCCCCCGTGCCGTCGCCCGTCAGACGGTCGCGCCCAGCTGGAGAACCTCCTGCGGGGACCAGCTCTCCAGCAGCTCGCGCATGCGCTGGGCGTTCAGCGCCGGGCTGAACAGGTAGCCCTGCCCGAATTCGCACCCGAGCGCGCTGAGATGACGCAGCTGGTCGCAGGACTCGATCCCCTCGGCGATCACCGGCAGACCGAGGCTGTGGGCGAGCGCGACCGTCGAGCGCACGAGCACGTCGCCCGACGTCTCGGACTCGTCCATCGAGGCCACGAAGCTGCGGTCGATCTTCAGCGCGTCGACCGGGAGGCGGTGCAGCGCCGCCAGCGACGAGTAGCCGGTGCCGAAGTCGTCGAGGTGGAGGCCGACGCCGCTGTCGGTCACCTGGGAGAAGACGTGCTCGGCACGCTGGACCTCCTGCATGAGCGTCGACTCGGTGATCTCGAGCTTGAGGACATGCGGGGGCAGCGCCGCGGAGTCGATCGCGCTGCGGACCGTCTGCGCCCATGCCGGATCGTCGAGCTGGCGGCCGGACAGGTTCACCGACATGCACACTTCCTCGGCGATCAGCCCGTCCGCCCGCCAGCCGGCGAGCGTCTGCAGCGCGCGCTGCAGGACCTGCTCGCCGAGTGCGCCGATGACGCCGGTCTCCTCGGCGATCGTGATGAAGTCGCTGGGAGCGACGATCCCGCCCTCCCCCCAGTTCTCCGGCCAGCGGGCGAGCGCCTCCAGACCGCAGATGGCGCCGGTGCCGAGATCGACGATCGGCTGGTAGTGGATCCCGAGCAGCGAGCACTCGATGACCTGGCGCAGCTCGGTCTCCCGGGTGAGGCGGTCGACGACCCGCCGGCGCATCGACTCGTCGAAGATCGCACACCGCCCGCGACCGTGGCGCTTGGCGTCGTACATCGCGATGTCCGCGTTGCGCATCAGATCCGAGGAGTTCAGGCCCGCCGTGGCGAGCGCGATCCCCACCGAGGCCGACATGAACAGCTCGTTGGTGTCGATCTCGAACACCTCATCGAGGGAGTCGAGAACGCGCTGGGCGACGATCGCGGCCTCCGCGGTGTCGGTGACGTCCTCCAGCAGGATCGTGAACTCGTCGCCGCCGAGGCGCGCGACGGTGTCGCCCGGTCGCAGCACGCCGCTGAGGCGGGAGGCGAGCGCGATCAGCAGCTGATCACCGACGGCGTGGCTGAGACTGTCGTTGACGAGCTTGAAGCGGTCGACGTCGAGGAACAGCACCGCGCAGCCGCTGGCCGGGTCGCGCACGGCTCGCTGCAGGACCTGGTTGACGCGGTCGACGAAGAGCGTGCGGTTGGGCAGCCCGGTGAGCGTGTCGTGCAGGGCGTCGTGGTGCAGGCGCTGCTGCGCGGTCCGGCGTTCGGTGACGTCCGACAGCGAGCCGGCCATCCGGGTCGGTGTGCCGTCGACGCCGCGGATCGCGAGGCCCCGGTTCATCACCCAGCGCCAGCTGCCGTCGGCGTGGCGCATGCGGTGCTCTGACTGCATGTGGGGTGTGCGACCCTCCAGGTGAGCCTCGAGCGCCTTGTGCAGGGCCAGCCGGTCGTCGGCGTGCACGAGCTCAAACCAGGCCGCGGGACCGTCGCCGAAATCGGATTCCATCCCCCCCGCCTGGCCGAGGATCGCGTGCCACCGCGGTGAGAAGTAGATGTGACCGCTTCCGAGATCCCAGTCCCAGATCCCGTCGTTGGCCGCCCGGACCGCCAGCGCATAGCGTTCCTGGGAGAGGGTCAGCTCGCGGATCGTGCCCACGTGACGGATCGCGTAGCGGATCGCGCGCTCCAGCACGGCGGGGTCGAGCTCCCCCTTGACCAGGAAGTCGGTGACACCGAGCGCGGTCGCCGCCAGATCGATCTCGTACTCCGGCCGGCCGGTGAGCATGAGCACCGGAGCGTGGGTGCGCTCGTCAAAGCTCTCGCGCACGAGATCCAGGCCGGTCCGCGCGCCCAGCCGATAGTCGATCAGGTAGACGTCATGACGTCGTTGCGCGATCGCCTCAAGTCCCCCGGCGTAGTCCGGTCGCCACTCGAGCTCGAAGCGGACCCGCTGCTGGTCGGCGAGCATGTCCCGCGCGATCTCATAGTCGTCCTCGTCGTCCTCGACGAGCAGGACCCGGATCGCCTCGCCGGCGATGTCAACCGACGTCATCGGGCTCCTCCTCCGGCAGCTCGACGATCTCCATCCAGTACCGGGTCCACGTGCGCATCACGTCGACCAGACCGCTGAAGGTGACCGGCTTGGTGATGAACGAGCTCACCCCGAGGTCGTAGGTGGCCAGGACGTCGGCCTCGTCCTTGGAGGTGGTGAGCACGACCACCGGGATGCGCCGCAGCGACTCGTCGGCCTTGATCTCGGCCAGGGCCTCGCGCCCGTCTTTGCGGGGCATGTTGAGGTCGAGCAGGATGATTCCGGGCCGCGGAGAGCTGTCGGGCGTCCAGCGGCCCGCGTGCAGCAGGTAGTCCATCAGGTCCTGGCCGTCGACGACGAACTTCATCTCGTTGGCCAAACGCGAGTCCTGCAGCGCGTCGCGGGTCATCTCCCGGTCCTCCTCGTCGTCGTCGGCGAGCAGGATCGTCAGCGGCCGCGCCGCGGTGAGGTCACGCTGGGACATACGGCTTCTCCTGGCGGGTGGTCGCGGGGCCGGGGGACGCCGGCGCCGCCGGGGACATCGACGACGGGGCGCCGTCGACGGCCTCCGAGCGTTGGGTCTGCAGTCTGACGGTGAACGTCGCGCCCTCGCCGGGGACGCCGGTGGCCACCACCGTCCCGCCGTGACGCTCGGCGATCTTGCGACACAGCGCGAGGCCGATCCCGGTCCCCGGGTAGGTGCCGCGGCCGTGGAGGCGCTCGAACACGCGGAAGATGCGCTGGGCGTACTGGGGCTCGAAGCCGATCCCGTTGTCGGCGACGGTGAGGGTGAGCCAGTCGCCCTCCACCTCACCGGCGACACGCACGATCAGGGTGACGTCGTCGCGGCGGAACTTCAGCGCGTTGGAGATGAGGTTCTGCAGCAGCTGGCGCATCTGGGGCGCGTCGGCGCTGATCGTCGGCAGGGCGCCGACCCGCACCTCGGCATCGGCGCCGATCACCTGTTCGGAGAGGTCGTCGAGCACCTCCGCGGCGACCGCGGCGAGGTCGACGGGGACGAACGGCCGGGCGTGGGTGGTGACCCGCGAGAAGCGCAGCAGATCCTCGATGAGCACCTGCATCCGCTCGGCCGAGGCGTTGGCGCGCCGCAGGTAGTCCACGCCGCGCTCGGAGAGGTTGTCGGCCTCGGTGTCGCTGACGCGTTCGGTGAACGTGCGCACCTTGCGCAGCGGCTCCTGGAGGTCGTGGGAGGCGATCGACGCGAACTGATCGAGCTCGGAGTTGGAGCGCACGAGCTCCTGGGCCTGCAGCTCGAGGATCGCGTTGGACCGGCCCAGCGCGAGGTTGATCGACCGGATGCGCTCCTGGGATCTGATCACGCGGCCGACGAGGCCCAGCGTGGCGAACATCGCCAGGCCGAAGGCGACGAGCAGGACCCACGGCAGCCAGTGCCGGATCCCGGACACCGAGGCGAAGAACTCGCCGGCCGGCAGCGACAGGATGATCTTCCAGGTCGTGCCGGCGAGCGACACCTGGTCGAAGTACCGGGCGGCACCGGTGGTGTGGATGACTCCGGCATGGTGCGACAGCGCGGCCAGCTGCGCCTTCGTGTGGAAGCGGTAGCCGGGCGGCCGCAGCGGGTTGGTCGAGGCGATCACCGTCTTGTCGCCGTCGACGAGCAGCGAGTGGTGGCCCTGAGCGCCGGGGATCTTGGCCAGCTCGGCGGATGTGAAGGCCGAGATCGCGCTCGGCTTGAACCCGGTGACGAGGATCCGAAGCCCGGCGCGCGTGTGCAGCCGGGCGGCGAAGTCGATCACCCCCGTCGACCCGTACGGGGAGGCATTCCCCAAAAACCAGGCACTCCCATGCTGGACCCGCGTCACGGCACCGGGCTCGGCGAGCGTCGCCGCCGCCTGGGAGCTGAACCCGGAGCTGTGAGCCAGGACGCGGCCGTCGGAAGCCAGCAGGGCGACGAAGTAGTTGTTGCCGCGGTCGCCCTGCAGAGCGCTGTCGGGCACCCTCGACCGGCCGTACTGCGCCAGCAGACCGGGAGCGGGTTGGCTCATCGATTGAAAGACCGTGTCCAGAAGTCCGCCGACGAGTTGCGCGCGCTGATGCGCCTGCGTCTCGAGGCTCCGGCGCGACTTGGACTGACTGTCGGTGATCTCGATCGCGAGGACGGCGAGCACGGCGAGCAGGATGATCGCGCCGGCGAGCAGCGATGCGATGCGCTGCTTTTCCCTCATCTGAAGACCCCCGTCAGCGCCCACGGCTCATTGCTCACGTGACGGCTATTCGGCATTCCCCGACGCTGGACGCCGACGCTTGAGATTTTGCGCGGAAACATCGGCGTTTGTCGTACTGAAAGCTCTATTCGATCCCGAGCCGATCGAGCACGCCCTCATCGGCACGCCAGTGCCGGCGCACCCGGACCGACAGCTCGAGATGGACCCGGGAGCCGAGCTCGCGCTCGATCGTCTTGCGGGCCGCGACCCCGATCGACTTGATCATCCGGCCCTGGGCGCCGATGAGGATCCCCTTCTGGGACTCGGTCTCGGTGAGCACGGCCGCGGTGATGCGCACCACGCCCCCGCCGGTGGCCTCGGCGATCTCCGAGACCTCGACCTCGACCGCGTGGGGCACCTCCTCGCGGGTGCGGGCGAGCACCTGCTCCCGGACCAGCTCGGCGAGCAGCACCGACGGTGCCTGGTCGGAGCGTGTGGCCACGTCGAAGTAGCGCGGCCCGACGGGCAGCAGCGAGACCAGGTGATCGGTGAGCGTCGGCACGCCCTCGCCGGTGCGGGCGCTCACCGGGAAGATCTCGCCGCCGAGCCCGAGCGCCGCCGCGTCGGCGAGCGTGGCGGTGAGCTTCGCCCGGTCGGTCCGATCGACCTTGTTGACGGCGATCGAGACCGCCATCCCGCGTTGCGCGGGGCGGCGCAGCAGCTCGGCGATGAAGCGGTCACCGGGTCCGAGTCCCTGCATCGCGTTGACGACGAGCAGGCAGCCGTCGGCATCGGCGAGCTCTGACTCGACGCGCTGCTGCATCCGCTCGGTGAGCGCGTCACGCGGGCGCTGCACGCCCGGCAGGTCGACGAGCACGAGCTGCCAGTCGGGACCGTTGGCGACGCCGCGGATCGCGCGCCGGGTCGTCTGGGGCTTGTCGGAGACGATCGCGATCTTGGCGCCCACGATCGCGTTGGCGAGCGTCGACTTGCCGACGTTCGGGCGCCCGGCGAACGCGACGAACCCCGACCGCGTCTCCGGCGTGGAGTCGACCGCTAGCTGACCCAACGCATCAGCTCCGCCTGCAGCGCGAGCATCTCGCCCTCATCGGCCTCGTGATCCATCCCGGTGAGGTGCAGGGCCCCGTGGATCACGGCCTCGCGCAGGTTCTCGGTATGCGGTGGGCAGATGACGATGTCGCCGAGCTCGCGGGGGCCGGCGCTCGGTGCGTCCTCGTCGACTCCGAAGGACAGGACGTCGGTCGGGGCATCGAGCCCGCGGAAGCGCAGATTGAGATCCTGGATGCGCTCCGCGTCGACGAACTCGATCGCGAGGTGGCCGTCGTCGATCCCCGCCGAGGCGAGCGCGAGCACGCACAGCTCCTCGAGCTCGACGGCGCTCGGATAGCCGGGATCGGGCGGTGCCGGACCCTCGATCCCGATGACCTCGACGTCGAGCATCGGCTAACCGGCCTTCCGGGAGCGCAGCTCCGGAGCCTGGGCCTGGGAGTGCGCGTCGTAGGCGGCGACGATCCGGCGCACGAGCTTGTGGCGCACGACGTCCTCACCGCCGAAGCGGATGAACTCGACGTCCTCGACACCCTGCAGGATGTCGCCGACCGCGACGAGCCCCGACCCCTGATCCCGGGGGAGGTCGATCTGGGTGATGTCACCGGTGACGACGATCTTGGAGTTGAAGCCCAGGCGGGTGAGGAACATCTTCATCTGCTCGGGGCTCGTGTTCTGGGCCTCGTCGAGGATGATGAAGCTGTCGTTGATCGTGCGGCCTCGCATGAATGCCAGCGGCGCCACCTCGATCACCCCGCGCTCGAGGTGCTGGGCGACCTTCTCGGGCTCGAGCATGTCGTGCAGCGCGTCGAACAGGGGGCGCAGGTAGGGATCGACCTTCGCCATCAGGTCGCCGGGCAGGAACCCGAGACGCTCACCGGCCTCGACCGCCGGCCGGGTGAGGATGATCCGGTTCACCTCCCGGCGCGACAGCGCAGCGGCGGCGAGCGCGACCGCCAGAAACGTCTTGCCGGTGCCGGCGGGCCCGATCCCGAACGTGATCGTGTTCTCACGGATCGAGTCGACATAGCGCTTCTGGTTGACCGTCTTGGGGGCGACCTTGCGCGTGCGATGGCGCCATACGACGTCCTCGAGGATCGCCGCCGGGGAGGCGTGCTCGTCGAGCGCGTTGGCGACCGCCTCGATCGTCCCCGGGGCCACCTCGTGGCCCTGGGCGACGAGCTCGGAGAGCTCGCGCACGACGTTCACTCCCGCCTCCACGCCGGCCGGGTCGCCGTCGAGCGTCAGCTGGTTGCCGCGTAGGAAGACGTCGCAGTCGAGGTGGGACTCGAGCGTGCGCAACACCGCGTCCTGGGAGCCCGCCAGCTCCGCGGCGACGGCGTTGTCGAGCTCGACGACGCGACGCATCAGGCCGAGGTCGCCTCCGCGGTGTCGGCCTGGGTGGTGCTCGTCTGAGGGGCGCCGACCGTCTCGGCGAGCGCCTGGCGCACGCTCGCGGACGCGCGCCGCCCGTCGGCGCGCCCCTGCGAGGCCGCCGTCACCGCCTTCATCACGCGGCCCATGTCCTTGGGGCCGGCGGCGCCGGTGTCGGCGATCGCCCGGGCGACGAGCGCGTCGAGCTCTGAGTCGGAGAGCTCGGCGGGCAGGTAGCCGGCGATCAGCTCCGCCTCGGACTGCTCCTGATCGGCGAGCTCGGGACGCCCGTTGTCCCGGAACTGCTCAGCGGCCTCCAGACGGCGCTTGCGCTCACGGCGCAGCACCGCCAGCTCGTCGTCGCTGCCCTCCTTGGCGGCCTTCTGGAGCTCGGAGAGCACGAGCCGCAGCGCGGTGACGCGCTGCTTCTCCCCCGCCTTCATCGCGACCGTCGTGTCGGCGCGCAGCTGCTCGGTGACCGATGTCATCACCCGCCTGAGGATACCTCCCGGGCAGGCGGCCGGCCCCGATCGCCGGCCGTCGAGTCGGCGGTCGGGACCGCGCGCCGCGTCCCCCGTTGCGCGCGGTCCCTCCCGACCGATGTTCAGCTGCGACGTCCTCCCGCGAGCGACGATCCGTCGTACTCCCCGATGACGCCGCCCTCACACGGTGTCCTCGTGCTTGGCCACGCGGAGAGGAGAGAGGACTCCCGCGGCAGTCCGGCACAAGGCTTGGTCCGTGGTCCGACGACGTCGGGGAATAGGCCACCGATGGTCACGTCGATCGCGAGTGGGTTGGGCAACCCGTCACCTCCTGTAGTGGTTTTCCAGTTGTCCAGCTCACAAGCGACGTCTGCAAGGATGCGGGAACCGGGCCGATCGCTCATCGGCCAGGTGGCCAAGATTCCGGTCGACAATCTTGGCCAATGCGCAGTGGCGGGACGCGTCAGCCGGTCGGGGTCGTCTCGCGACGCAGTTCAAGCGCCGCCCAGTCGCCCTGCACCCGGCGCGCGGACTCGCGCATCCCCCGCTCGGCGTAGGCGTCGCTCACCCGGTCGGCCTCGGTGGCGAGCAGGCCGCTGAGGATCAGCCGCGGGGCGAGGCGACGCTGAAAGCGCGCCCACGCAAGCAGCGGGGTGGCGAGGACGTTGGCGATCACCAGGTCGGCGTCGGGCACCTGCTCGCGGCGCAGATCCAGACGGCGCACCTCCAGCCGGTGAGGCGGGACCCGGTTGCGCTCGGCGTTCTCGGTGGTCACCTGCACCGCGAGCGGGTCGTAGTCCAGGGCGATGACCCGCGCGAAGCCGAGGTGGACGGCGACGATCGCGAGCACCCCCGACCCGCACCCGAGGTCGACGCACGTCCCCCGCCCGGCCCCGGTCACGGGTCCAGCCCCGGCACCGGAGCCCGGCTCGGACCCGGCCTCGAGCAGCAGCTCCAGGCACAGGGCGGTCGTCGGATGGGCGCCGGTGCCGAACGCCCGGCCGGGATCGATGACGACGTCGAGGTCGGTCGCCCCCGGCGACTCCCAGGGCGGGCGCACGGTGAGCGCGCTGCCGAGCACGAGCGGGCGGTGAAACGCCCGCCAGCGCTGCTCCCAGTCATCGGCGACCTCACTCGTGGACACCTGCACGAGCGCCGCGCCGGCCGCCGCCTGCACGTCACCGAGCTCCGGCAGCTCGCCCGGAGCCCCGTAGACCGCGTACTCGACGGTGCCCGCATCGACGTCGACCTCCTCCACCCCACCGGGCGCCAGCTCGAGCAGTTCGGCGAGCACGATCTCGGCGTCGGCGCGACGGACCCGCACCGCGAGACGGATCATGCGTTCTCGCTGCGCGACCGCCGCCCGGGGCGGTCAGCTGCCGAACGCCCGGCGCAGCTTGCCGAGCATCCCCTCGTCGGTGTCGAGGTTGTGCTCGGTGAGGCTCTCGGCGAGCTGCTCGAGCAGCTCGCGCTGCTCGCGCTTCAAGTGGCGGGGCACGACGACGTTGACGACCGCGCGGATGTCGCCCCGGCGCCCGCCCCGCACCGAGGGCATGCCCTGACGGCGAAGTCGCAGCGTCTCGTTGGGCTGGATCCCGGCCGGGATCTCAAGCTCGGTCTCCCCCTCGATCGTGGGCACCGACACCGTGGTGCCGAGCGCCGCCAGCGGCGCCGAGACGTCGACGACGGTGACCAGGTCATCGCCGTCGCGCATGAAGCGTGGGTCCTCGCGGACGCCGACCTGGACGTAGAGGTCACCGGCGGGACCGCCGTGTTCGCCGGCCTGCCCCCGGCCGGTCACGCGGATCCGCTGGCCGTCGTCGATGCCGGCCGGCACGTCGATGGTGACCGAGACGCGCTCCCGCCGGCGTCCGCGCCCGGCACACGTCTGACACGGCTCGGTGGCGATCTTGCCCTCACCGTCGCAGCGCTCACACGCGGTTGCCCGGACGACCTGGCCGAACGGGGTGCGGGCGACCGTGCGCAGCTGACCGGCGCCCTCACAGGTCGGGCAGGTCTCGATCGGGGTGCCGGGCTCGGCGCCGTTGCCGTGGCAGTGATCGCAGACGACGACCGACTCGTAGTCGATCTCCACCGCGGCGCCGGTGGCCGCCTGGGCGAGTGTGATGTCGGTGCGGGCGCCGACGTCGCCACCCGGCGCCGGGCCCCCGGGGGTCGCACCGCCGAACATCGAGGAGAAGCCACCGCCCCCGCCGCCGCCACCGAAGAACGACTCGAAGATGTCCGAGACCGAGCTGAACCCCGACGCGTTTGAGGCATAGCCGCTGGAGCGCAGCCCGTCGTGCCCGTAGCGGTCATACGTCGCCCGGCGCTCGGAGTCGGAGAGCACCTCGTAGGCCTCGGCGGCCTCCTTGAAGCGGGGTTCGGCGTCGGGCTCTGAGTTGACGTCGGGGTGCAGCTCCCGCGCGAGGCGGCGAAACGCCTTCTTGATCTCGGCGTCGTTGGCCTCCCGGGCGACCCCGAGCACCTCGTAGTAGTCACGCGGCATCTGAGACGCGCTCATCGTTCGTCGTAGACGTCGGCGACGAACGTGGACAGCTGCGCGGCGGCGTCACGGACGGCGTGCATCGCGACGCCGTAGTCCATCCGCAGCGGTCCGATCACCGAGACCGCCCCGAGCGGCCGCTGGGGCAGCCCGTAGGCGGCGGCGACCAGCGCCACCGAGTGCAGTGCGGGCAGCTCGTTCTCGGCCCCGATCCGCACCGAGACCCCGCGCGCGACGGGCAGCGACGACGAGGACTCGCCCAGAGCCGAGCGCAGCGCCCCCAGCATCGAGACCCGGCGCTCGAGCGTCTCCATGAGCAGGTTGAGCTCCGACACGTCACCGAGGCGCCCGGCGGCGAGCAGCTTCGCGGTGCCCTCGACGTACAGGGTCGCCTCGTCGGAGGCGACGAGGTCGGTGAACACCGGCGACAGCGAGGCGAGAAACCGCAGCTCGGTCGCGGGCAGGGTCGGGTCGACGAGGCGCTGCTGCAGGATGCGCGCGCCGAGGCCGAGGCCGACCAAGCGTTCGTTGAGGTAGCTGGCGGCCCACTCGGCCAGGCCCCGGTCCACCGGGGAGGCGAACGTGAACAGCCGCTTGGAGACGCCCCCGGTGGACGTGATCACGACGACCATGAGCACCTGGGGCTGCAGCGGGAGGACCTCGATGTGGCGGATCGTCGAGGTCTCGATCGGCGGGGCGGTGACGATCGCGAGCAGGTTGGTCACCTGGGACAGCGTCTCGGTGGTGACCCGCATCGCCTCGTCGACCTCCCGGCGGACGAGCGACAGCGACAGCCCGGGCGCGGTCGGCTCATCGGGGACGAGCCGGTCGACGAAGTAGCGGTAGCCGGCCTCGGTCGGGACCCGCCCGGCCGAGGTGTGGGGGTGGGCGAGCAGCCCGAACTCCTCGAGGTTGGCGAGCTCGCCGCGGATCGTCGACGGGCCCCACTCGAAGTCGGCCGACAGCGACTTGGAGCCCACGGGGACCCCGCCGTCGAGGTATTCCTGGACGAGCGCGCGCAGCACGAGTTCCTGGCGATCGGTGAGCATCGCCTGTCGATTTTAGGAAGCGGTCGGGTCGACCGGCCGGATCTCGCCCGTGGCCCGGCGCACGATCCGGGTCTCCCCCTGGGTCGCCTCGGCCGCCGTGTGGAGGATCCCGTCCTGCACCTCGGTCACCCGGCCCGCCACGTGGAGCTCGCGCTCGGGCACGCCCATGCCACGGAACTCGACCGACAGCGAGGCCAGCGACGCGGGTCCCCCGAACGCCTCGGTGTGGGCACGGGCGACCTGCGCCATCGACCACAGACCGTGCAGGATGCGGCCCGGCAGACCGACCGAGCGGGCGAACTCCTCGTCGATGTGGATCGGGTTGAAGTCCCCGGAGGCACCTGCGTACCGGACCGTGAGGTAGCGGTCGGGGGTCACGTCGAGGCCGAACTCGTCGCCGATCTCGGTCATCCGCCGGCCTCCCCCGGGCGCACCAGGTTGCGCCACACGCCGGTGGCGACGGTCTCGCCGCGCTGGTTGACCGACTCGGCCGCGAAGGCATAGAACGCCATGCCCGCCCGCTCGCTGATCGAGTCGACCGACACGGTCGTCGTCAGCTCGTCGCCGGCGACGACGAGCGGCCCCCAGGTGAACTGCTGACCAGCGTGCAGCAGGCGGGCGAAGTCGATCCCGACCTCGGGATCGAACAGCGGGGCGCCGACCGCACGACCCTGGTAGACGACGACGAACATCGGCGGGGCCACGAGGTCGGGGTGACCGGCGGCGCGGGCGGCGGCGAGATCGAGATGCAGCGGCTCGTGCTCACCGACCGCAGCGGCGAACTCGGCGATCTTCTCGCGGCCGACCGCGTAGGTCGTCGGCGGATAGCGCTTGCCGACGGCGTCGGTGTTCACGGCGGCCACGCTGAGAAGATAGATGGCATCGCCCCCGTCGGCCGGTGGCGCGAGATCCGCGACGCGGTTACCCTGACGCCGTGACCGGCGAGATCGACCTCAACGGCGATGGGATCGCGCTCGTGGGCCTCACCAGGTCCTTCGGCTCCGTGCACGCCGTGCGCGGGGTCGACATCGCGATCCGGCGCGGTGAGACGGTGGCGCTGCTCGGCCCCAACGGTGCGGGCAAGAGCACGACGATCGACATGCTGCTCGGGCTCAGCAAGCCCGACGGCGGCACCGTGTCGGTGTTCGGGCGATCCCCCGCGGAGGCCGGCCGCGCGGGCCTCATCAGCGGCATGCTCCAGGTCGGCGAGCTGATCCGCCAGCTCACCGTCCGGGAGATCATCACGATGATGGCGTCGCTATACCCGTCCCCGCGCGCCATCGAGGACGTGATCGCGCTCACCGGCCTCACCGAGGTCGCCGACCGGCGTACCCAGAAGCTCTCCGGTGGACAGACGCAGCGGGTGCGCTTCGCGATCGCCCTCGTCGCCGGCGCCGAGCTGCTCGTGCTCGACGAGCCGACGGTCGCGCTCGACGTCGAGGCCCGGCGGGAGTTCTGGACCGCGATCCGGGCGGTCGCCGCGGAGGGCGCGACGATCCTGTTCGCGACCCACTACCTCGAGGAGGCGGACGAGTTCGCCGACCGGATCGTGCTCATGGCCCGGGGGCAGGTCGTCGCCGATGGCCCCGCAACCGAGATCAAGGCCCATGTCGGGCGACGGACGATCCGGGCGACGCTCACCGGTGTCGACTGCGCCACCCTCGGCGCCCTCACCGGCGTGGCCGCCGTCGAGCGCCACGGCGACGCCGTCTCCCTCACCTGTACGGACGCCGACGCCGCCCTGCACCGGCTGCTGCGCGACTACCCGCAGACCTGCGACATCGAGGTCCGCGGGGCGGGCCTGGAGGAGGCGTTCCTGGCGCTCACCGGCGATGCCGAGCCCGCGGTTGGGGACCCGGGACGATGAACGCGCTCGCCTACACCCGCTTTGAGATCCTGCGCACCGTCCGCAACCGGTCGTTCTTCATCTTCTCGCTGATCTTCCCGCTGATCCTGTACTTCACGATCGCCGGCGGCAACCGCCACGCGCGGATCGCGGGGATCGCGTTCCCGCTGTACTACATGACCGGCATGATCTCCTTCGGGACGATGTCGGCGGTGATCGGCGGCGGGTCCCGGATCGCGCTGGAGCGCCAGGTCGGCTGGACGCGGCAGCTGCGGATCACCCCGCTGTCGACGCTCGACTACCTGCGCACGAAGCTCGTCACGAGCTATCTGATGGCGGCGATCAGCCTCATCCTCATCGCCCTGGCCGCGGTGAGCTACGGGGTCAGCCTCAGCGCCGGCCACTGGCTGCTCATGGCGGGTCTCGTGTTCGTCGGGCTGATCCCGTTCGCGGTGCTCGGGATCATGGTCGGCAACCTGGTCAACCCGGACACGATGGGACCCGGAATCGGCGGGCTGACGTCGCTGTTCGCGATCCTCGGCGGGTCCTTCGGTCCGCTGGCGAACTCGGGCGTGCTGCACCAGATCGCCGAGCTCGTGCCGAGCTACTGGATCGTGCAGGCGGGCGCGACGGCCCTCGGGGGCAACAGCTGGCCGCTGAAGGGCTGGATCGTGATCGCGGTCTGGACCGCGGTGCTCGCCCGGGGCGCGGTGTTCGCCTACCGGCGCAGCGGCGGGCGCGCCTGATCAGACCCCGCGGCGGATGCGCCAGACGGCGGCGTCGAGCTCGTACGGGTTGCCGTCGACGAGGAAGCGGTGCAGGTAGTGGCGCTGGGCCAGGCGCGTCGCCCGGATCTCCGGGCCCAGATGCTCGCGCCAGAACGGCTCGTCGACGACGTCGGGGCCGCGGCGCGGATCGTGGAGGTGGACGACGATCGCGTCGTCGGTGAGCAGCGCCGCGGCGGTGCCCAACACCGCCGGGGGCACCAGGGCGCCCCCCACGCCGACCGGGCTCACGCACGTGAGCGCATCGCCGTTGAGTTCCCGCACGTGAGCCGCCTGGGCGTCGGTGAGCGCGGTGAGGTCGAGCGTCAGGTACTCGCCGTAGACGTCGGGTCGATCGCGCAGCGCCGCCGCGCGGGCCGCGGGAACGATGTCGGTGCCGAGCACCGGCGTGATCCCCGCCGCCCGCAGCGCCTCGCCCGAGACGCCGTTGCCGGCGGCGACGTCGATCACCCGGGCGCTCGCGCGGGCCCGGCCGAGGTCGTCCAGCGCGGCGGCGAGCAGCTCGGCGACGACCGCCGGGGAGCGGCAGCCGAGGTCCTCCTGGACGATCTGCTCATAGACGCCCGGGAGCGCGTAGAGCCGCGCGTAGTCGTGCAGGGCAACCTCCTCGGTGCGGCCGTCCTCGTGGTAGACGGCGATCCGCTCGGCGCCGACCTCCGGCTCGCCCTGCGCGGTGACGAGGCGCGCGCGGATCGCCACGGGGCTCTCAGTCCCCGAGCTCGAGCACGGCGAGGAACGCCTCCTGCGGCACCTCGATGCGGCCGACCTGCTTCATCCGCTGCTTGCCCTTCTTCTGGGCCTCCAGCAGCTTGCGCTTGCGGCTGATGTCACCGCCGTAGCACCCGGCGATCACGTCCTTGCGGTAGGCCTTGATCGTCTCCCGGGCGACGATCCGGGCGCCGATCGCCGCCTGTATCGGCACGTCGTACTGCTGGCGGGGGATCTTCTGGCGCAGCTTCTCGGTGAGGGTGCGTCCCGCTGCCTGGGCCTTGGAGCGGTGGACGAGCATCGACAGCGCGTCGATCGGATCGCCGGCGAGCAGGATGTCGAGCTTGA
>CAZZWJ010000020.1:0-18287 GCA_964657875.1 uncultured Solirubrobacteraceae bacterium | reverse complement strand
ATCGACATCGATCTCGCCCTCGGTGCGTGGTACGTGCATGAGGGATCGGCGCTCGGGGGGCTGGTGATCGCGTCCGAGGTCCGCCGCCGGCTGCCCCAGGCGGCGGGGGCGACGACCTACTTCACCGGCGAGGGCCGCGGCACCGCGTCGCGCTGGCGGGCGGTCCAGACCGTCCTGGACGGGTGGCAGCCGATCGACGGCGAGCGGGTCCTCACCGGCGCCCGGGCGACGTTCACGGCGCTCACCGAGCAGCTCGTCGAGGTGGTCGTTTGACCGACTTCGAGGCGGAGCTGCTGGACCCCAGCGAAGCGGTCGACCTCGTCAACTGCGACCGCGAGCCGATTCACATCCCGGGCGCGATCCAGCCCCACGGCCTGCTGCTCACCCTGACCGAGCCCGGACTCGTCGTCCAGCAGTGCTCGGCGAACATCGCGCAGCTGCTCGGCCGCTCCGTGGAGGAGGTCTGCGGCGCACCGCTGGCCGGCGTCATCGGCGAGGTGGCGGCCGCGGCCGTCGAGCAGCTCGCCGGTCGCCCGCCCGACGAGGACCTCCCGGTGACCCCGGTGGCGGTGCTGGCCGCCGATGGGTCGAGCAACGACCATCAGCTCAAGGTCCATCGCTCCGACGGGCTGCTCGTCGCCGAGCTCGAGCCGCGCGCCGTCGGCGTGGACCCGACGGCGTTCGTACGCGAGGTCTCGGCGGCGATGACCGGCATGCAGGGCGTCAGCGGCGTCCTTGATGTCTCCCAGCGCGCCGCCGCCGAGGTCAAGCGGCTCACCGGCTATGACCGGGTGATGGTGTATCGCTTCGACGCCGACGGTCATGGGGAGGTGATCGCCGAGGCGCGGGAGCCCGAACTGGCCCCGTTCCTCGGCCACCACTACCCGGCGACGGACATCCCCCGCCAGGCGCGGGCCCTGTACCTGCGCCAGACGATGCGCCTGATCGTCGACATCGACTACGTGCCGGCGGCGATCGTCCCCACGGCCAACCCGCTCACCGATGCCCCGTTGGACCTCGGTCTCGCGTCGCTGCGCTCGGTGTCGCCGATCCACCTGCAGTACCTGCGCAACATGGGCGTCACCGGCACGATGGTCATCTCGCTCACCCGCGACGGCGAGCTGTGGGGGCTGATCGCCTGCCATCACTACGCGCCCCACTACATCGACCACAGCGTCCGCGCCGCGTGTCAGTTCATCGGCGAGATGCTGTCGTTTCAGTTCGCGCGCGAGGAGGAGTCCGATGAGACGCGTGAGCGAGACGCGCTACGAGCCACCCGCGGTGAGCTCCTGGGACTCGTGCGTGGCGCCCCGTCGCTGTCGGCGGCGTTGCACGGCGGCGTCGGCCTGCTGATGGCCCTGTGTGAGGCCGACGGGGTCTCGGTCGCGTTGGACGGCGAGCGCGTGGTCGCCGGCGATGTCCCCGACCTCGCCGTCGAACAGCGGATCGTCGACGGTCTCCCGCACGACGGGTCCTGCGCGGTCACCGACCGTCTGCACGGAGCGCTTCCGGATCTCGACCCGGAGCTGAAGCTCTGCGGAGCGCTCGCGATCGAGCTGCCGCGGGGGGTCGGGCGCCACATCGTCTGGTACCGGCGCGAGTGGCGTCACGAGGTCACCTGGGGTGGGGACCCCAGCGAGTCGCTCGCGCCCGACATGACCTCTCGCGACGCCAAGGATCTCTCGCCCCGCCGCTCCTTCGAGGCGTGGAGTCAGGCGGTCACCGGTCGCTCGCGGCCCTGGCGTCCGGTCCAGGTCGAGGCGGCCGCCGATCTCGTCCGGGGGCTCGCCGAGCACATGGTCTCCGCGATGCGCGACGAGCTCGCGCATATCGCCCTGCACGACCCGCTCACCGGTCTGCCCAACCGCACGCTGCTCATGGAGAGCCTGCACCAGGTGCTGTGCAGCCGCCCTCACGGCGATTCGGTCTACGCGGGATTGCTGTTCCTGGACCTCGACAACTTCAAGCTCATCAACGACTCCTACGGCCACCGGGCGGGTGACCTGCTGCTGCAGGAGGTCGCCCGGCGCGTGGACAAGGTCCTGCGCAAGGGTGACGTGGTCAGCCGCCTGGGCGGCGACGAGTTCGTCGTCGTGCTTCGCGACGTCGCGTCACCGGAGGCCCTGGAACGGGCCGCGCAGCGCATCCAGGACCAGTTTCAGATGCCGTTCGAGCTCGACGGGATCGACTGCGTGGTGAGCTCGTCGGTGGGCATCTCGTGGGCCGACGTGCGCGAGGACCACAACCCGTCAGACGTGCTGCGTGACGCCGACACCGCGATGTATGAGGCCAAGCGCCGCGGGCGCGGCCGGTCGGTGCGCTTCCAGGCCGCGCTCAACGAGAGTCGACGGCGCCGGGTCGAGATCGAGCGCCACCTGCAGGGCGCGCTGGAGCGGCGCGAGCTGCTGCTGGAGTATCAGCCGCTGTTCTCGCGCGTCGGCCGGGTGGTGAGCTTCGAGGCGCTCGTGCGGTGGCACAGCGGGACCCTCGGACGGGTCAGCCCCGTGGAGTTCATCCCGGTCGCCGAGGAGGTCGGCCTGATCGAGGAGATCGGCGCCTGGGTGCTGCATGCGGCCTTCGAGCGGCTCGCCACCCTGCGTCGAGACGGCACCTGCGACGTCGCGATGGCGGTCAACCTGTCGGCCCGGGAACTCGCCGATGCGGCGCTGCCCGAGCGGTTGGCCGAGCTGCTGCGGTCGCGCGAGATCCCCCCCGCACTGGTGACGGTCGAGGTCACCGAGCGTCTGTTCGTCGACTCGGGCGGGTCGGGAGAGGTGACCCTGGAGCAGCTGCGGGCGCTCGGCGTCCAGGTCGCGATCGACGACTTCGGGACGGGCTTCTCGTCGCTGGCCTACCTGCGTCGGCTGCCGGCCGACATCCTGAAGATCGACCGGGCGTTCATCGCCGAGCTGAGTGGTGAGGTCGCGGACCGGGAGATCGTCGGCGCGGTCATCGATCTGGCTCGACGACTGGGGATCCGGACGGTCGCCGAGGGCGTGGAGACCGAGGCGCAGCGCACGATCCTCGACGAGCTGCGCTGCGACTATCTGCAGGGGTTCCTGCTCGGGCGCCCGCTGCCCTCCCATGCGCTCGGGCGAGTGCTCGACGATCAACCCGGGTAGATCCAGGGCGCGATGTCCGACGCGACCGTGACCATCACCTCGGCTGGGGGGGAGACGACCGCCGAGTTCGTCCCCGCCGCCAACCTCCTCTGCAGCTCGCTGCGTCATCGCGGCGACGAGCTGCTGCACACGGGGGCGGGCGTTGCGGCCTACGCCGAGCGCGGTAAGACGATGGGCATCCCGCTGCTGTACCCGTGGGCCAACCGGCTGTCCGCTCCCGAGTACACGGTCGCCGGCACCACCGTCGCGCTCGGCGCCCCGACGGGTCGCTACCCGGTCGACCCCAACGGTCTGCCGATCCATGGCGCGATGCCGGGCACCCTGCGCTGGGAGACGGTCGAGGTCGGCTCCGATCGTCTCATCGCGACCCTTGCCTGGGACGGGGAGGGGCTGCTGTCGCTGTTCCCGTTTCGCCATCACGTCGAGGTCGAGGCCCGCGTGCACGAGCGGGGGCTCGCGCTCGTCACCTCCGTCCTGGCCGACGGCGGCGACGCCGTGCCGGTGTCCTTCGGCTATCACCCCTACCTCAGGCTGCCCGACTCCGATCGCGCGGGCTGGCAGGTCGACCTCGGCGCCGCGGCGCATCTGGAGCTTGACGAGCGGATGATCCCCACCGGCGCCCGCACCCCGCTGGCGCCGCGTGACTTCCTGCTCGCCGACCGCAGTCTCGACGACGGCCTCGCGGAGCTCACCCAACCCGCCCAGTTCCTCGTCTCCGACGGTGAGCGCGCCCTGTCGGTGGCGTTCGGTGACGGCTACGCGTGGGCGCAGGTCTATGCCCCACCCGGCGGGGACTTCATCTGCTTTGAACCGATGACCGCGCCGGCCGACGCGCTGCGCAGCGGCGATGGTCTCACCGTGCTCGCCCCCGGTGATAGCTACCGCGCCGAGGTCGAGTTCACCGTCACGCCCTGACCGGGGGGAGGGAGGACGGAGCGTCGTCGCTGTTCCTCGCCGGCTCCGGGTCGTGCGTACGCAGCCAGGCGCGGACCTCATCCAGAGGCAGCGGGCGGGAGATCAGATACCCCTGCACGACGTCGACGCCCGTCTCGCGCAGGCGGCTACGGACGCGCTCGGTCTCCACGCCCTCGGCGACGACCTGCAGGCCGAGGTTGCGCCCGAGCTGCACCAGTGAGCGGACGATGGCCGCGTGGGTGGCATCGTGGTCCATGTCGCCGACGAAGCTGCGGTCGATCTTCAGCTCGTCCAACGGCAGCGCCGAGAAGTGGCCGATCGAGGTCTGGCCACGGCCGAAATCGTCGAGGCTGATGCGCACCCCGGCGCGGGCGAGCTGCTCGAGTTCGGCGGCGGCCCGATCGGGATCGGTGAGGATCGCGGTCTCGGTCACCTCGATCGTGAGTCGCCGAGGCGCGACGTCCCCGTCGCACAGCGCTCCGAGCACCTCGGCGGCGAGACCGCCGGTGCTCAGACACCGCGCCGAGACGTTCACCGCGACGCTCGGGCCCTCGTCGTCCCCCCCGTCCTCGCCGATCCGGACGATGTCCCGGAGGGCCTCGCGCAGCACCCAGCTGGTGAGTCGTTCGATGTCGTCGGTCTGCTCGGCGAGCGGCAGGAATCGATCGGGGGAGAGCAGTCCGTGAACCGGGTGCTGCCAGCGCACGAGCGCCTCCAGCGACTTCACCCGTCCGCTGGACTCCTCCAGTTGGGGCTGGTAGTGCAGGACGAGCTGGTCGGCGTCGATCGCGTGGCGCAGCTCGGCGACAAGTCCCAGGCTCGCGGCGTCGTGGCGGTCGAACGCCGCTTCGTAGTGGCTCACCCCGAGGTTTCGGGCCTTGGTTTCGAACAGCGCGATATCGGCCCGCGCCAGCAGCGTCTCGACGTCCTCCCCGTCGTCGAGGGCGATCGTGTAGCCGATCGAGACCTGAGGGCTCACCGTGAGCCCGGAGAGCGAGAACTCGCGCCCGAGCAGCTCCCGCAACGCACGCAGTGTCGCGTCGGCGTCTCGGCCGTCAGCGTGCACGATGCCGAACTCATCGCCACCGAGGCGAGCGGCCACGCAGCCGGGTCCGAGCTGGTCGGACATCCGTCGGGCCAGCTCACAGAGGAGCAGATCGCCGTTGGTGTGGCCGAGGGTGTCGTTGACCGCTTTGAAGCGGTCGATGTCGAGGAGGGCGATCGAGGCCCGGCACCCGGTCGACCGCGCGGTATCCAGGGCGTCCTGGGTCGCCCGCGCGAACGCCATGCGATTGGGCAGCCCGGTGGTCCGGTCGTGGCTGGCCAGGAATGCGTTGCGGGCCCCGTCCCGGCGCAGGCGAGCGCCCACCACCCCGGTGATCACGATGAGGGCGATGTACAGGAACACGAGGCCGATCGTCACGTCACGTTCCAGCATCCCGAGCAGCCGCCACGTCTCGTGGGCATCCTCGACCCGGAACCGGCTGAAGCGATTGAGGTCCAGGCCGGTCGCGTCCGACCTCAGTAGATGCGCGGTCTGCGCGCGGTCGCGGTTGCGCTCACCCTGGATCGCTGCGTTGAGAAACAGGCCGATCACGAGCATCGGCAACGCGCAGGTGATCGCGTAGGCGACGAATCGCGGCACCCATGACCACCCGCGGATCGCGACTCGAGGCATCGAGTAGTGATCGGCAGATGCGCGCGGATCTTGACCCCGCCACAATGGGGTCGACGATCAACCGGCCGACGTTCAGGAGAGACACGATGGACCTCACCTTCAGCGACAGCGAGCTCGCCTTCCGGGACGAGCTTCGTGACTGGTTCGCCGCCCACGAGCCCGACGCGGAACCCACGGGCGACGAGGACGCCCATTACCACTGGCGGCGGGACTTCCAGCGCCAGCTGTCTGACGATGGCTGGGCGGCCGTCCACTGGCCGGTCGAGTACGGCGGCCGCGGCGCGACGATGACCGAATCGGCGATCTTCTTCGAAGAGCTCGGCCGCGCCGGCGCACCGCTGCCGGCCAACGTGCTCGGACTGCTGCTCGCCGGTCCGACGATCATGACCTGGGGGACCCCCGCGCAGAAGGAGCGCCACCTGGGCCCGATCCTCACCGCCGAGGAGATCTGGTGTCAGGGGTTCTCCGAGCCCGACGCCGGTTCGGATCTGGCGTCGGTGAAGACCCGCGCGGTCCGGGACGGCGACGAGTGGGTGGTCACCGGTCAGAAGGTGTGGACGAGCGGCGCCCAGTACTCGAAGTGGTGCATGCTCGTCGCCCGCACCGACCCCGACGCGGCCAAGCACAAGGGCCTCAGCTACTTCCTCATGGACATGGAGCAGGACGGGGTGGAGGTGCGCCCGCTGCGCCAGATCACCGGTGAGAACGAGTTCAACGAGCTGTTCATCGACGGTGCCCGGATCCCGGACGCGAACCTGCTCGGCGGCGAGGGCAACGGCTGGAAGGTGGCGCTGACGACGCTCATGAACGAGCGGGCGGGGCTCGCGTTCTTCCTGCAGGTCCGGATGCGGCGGTTGCTCGACGACCTCTTCATCGCGGCGGTCGAGTCCGGCCAGATCGACGACCCGATCATCGCCGACCGGCTCGGCGAGCTGCATCTGCGCGCCGAGGTGCTGCGACTCACCGCCTACCGCGGGCTCACCGCGATCGAGAAGTACGGCCAGCCCGGGCCGGAGGGGTCGCTGACGAAGTGGATGTGGTCACAGACCAATCAGCAGCTCACCCAGTTCGCCGCCGACCTGCTCGGCCCCGTGGCGCTCACCGCGGGAGCCTCGTGGTCCTATGAGCTGCTGCGCGCGCGCGGCAACTCGATCGAAGGTGGCACCACCGAGGTGCTGAAGAACATCGTCGCCGAGCGCGTGCTCGGTCTGCCCAAGGCACGTTAGGAGGCCGTCATGGATTTCGACTTCAACGAGGACCAGAAGGAGATCAAGGCGGTGGCGCGGGAGCTGCTCGGGGCCCGCTCGACGTGGCCGCGGGTGCGGGCGGCCGCGCTCGCCGGCGAGTACGACGCGGCGCTGTGGGCGGAGATCGTGGAGCTCGGCTGGCCGGGGATCGCGGTCTCGGAGCGGTGGGGCGGTCAGGGGCTCGGGATCGTGGAGCTCGCGGTGCTGCTCGAGGAGCTCGGCTTTGCGTGTGCGGCGGTGCCGTTCCTATCCACGGCGGTCGTGGCCGCGGTGCTCGATCGCTGCGGTTCGGAGGAGCAGTGCGAGCGCTGGCTGCCGGGACTGCTCGCCGGCGAGGTGCGGGCGGGGCTGGGCCCGGTGTCGTTGATGGTCGACGGCGATGGCGCGTCGGTGGCGGTCAACCGGTTTCCGGGTGGCGAGACCCGGTTGGCGGTCGATCTCAACACCGAACCGCTGGTGACGATCGACCCGACCCGACGCTTCGGCACCGTCGGCGGCTCGACGAGCGACGAGCTCTCCGACCACGCGGGCTCGCTCGTGACGGTCGCCGTGGCCGCCGAGCTCGTCGGCGTCTGCCAGCGCGCGCTTGAGATGTCGCTGGAGTACGTGAAGGACCGCAAGCAGTTCGGCGTGCCGGTGGGCTCCTTTCAGGCGGTCTCCCACCGCTGCGCGGAGATGCTCCTGCACACCGAGAGCGCACGCTCGACCGCGTACTACGCGGCCTGGGCCGCCGACGCGGGCGCGGACGCCTCCGTCTCGCTGGGGGAGGCGGCCGCCCTGGCGGGCGCGGCGGCGGCCACCGGCGGCCGTGAGGTCGCGGCGAGCGCGATCCAGGCCCACGGGGGGATCGGCTTCACCTGGGAGGCCGACGTCCACTGGCTCTACAAGCGCGCCGAGGTCGACCGGGCGCTGCTCGGCGGTGCCGGCGTCCACCACGCGGCGCTTGCGCGGGCCGCGGCGGCGCGGGTGACGGCGGCGGTGGCCTGATGGGGGTGGCGTCGTGATCGCTCACCGGTTCGTGGCCCGGCGGCGGGCGCGGTCGTGCAGCGCGGAGGGATCCGGTGCACTCCGGCGAACTTCCGCCCATGAGCGAATCCCCCCGTTGGGAGCGCGAGTCCCAGGAGGACCTGAGCGCGCCCGCCCCCCAGCCTGACGCGACCGTCGAGTTCAACCTCGAGCTCGAGTTCGAGGACGCGACCGACATGCCCTATGTCACGTACGAGCCGGACGAGCCCGACGCCGCCGGTCGCGAGCCCCGGCTCGCCGCCGCCCGCGAGTCGCTGCTCGCGTCCCGTCAGTCCGCGCGTGAGTCACTGTCGGCAACCGCTGACTCCGCCCGTGACTCGTTGTCGGCGACCGCCGACACGCTGTCGACGACGGCCGCCAAGGTTGGACGCTGGTTCGCCTCCCTCGACCGCCATCCCGAATACGACGCCTCGGCCCGTCGCGACCCGATCGCCGAGCTCAGCCCGGGCGCCTCGTACGACGTGTCGGATGAGGACGATGGACCCGAATCCACCAGCCACGCCGACCGCGCCGGTCAGGCGGACGGCGCCGGCGACCTCGGCCGCTCCGACGACGCCGGTGACGACACCGACCACCACCGGCCCGCCCGCTTCGCGCTGACGCTGCGCGGCTATGACCGCGACGCGGTCGACGCTGAGCTGGCCCGCCTGGAGGCCGAGATCGCCCTCCTGCGCGAGCAGGTCGGACCGCCGATGTCGATCACCGAGGAGATCGAGCGTCTCGGTGAGCAGACCGCCTCGATTCTCGTCGTCGCCCACGACAAGGCCCACGAGACCGCTCGCAACGCCCACGCCGAGGCCGCCCGCGCGGTGAGCGACGCCGCGCGTGACGCCGAGCGGATCACCACCGAGGCCGAGCGCCGGCTGCGGGAGCTCGACGAGGAGACCGACGCGGTCTGGCGTGAGCGTGAGCGGCTGCTCGACGACGTCCGGGAGGTGTCGGTGACGCTCGCGACGCTTGCGGATGCCGCCTCCGAGCGTTTCCCGCCCGCGGCGCCCGAGCCGGACCCCGAGCCCGCGCCGGCACCCGTCACGGCCGCGGACCCCGAGCCGGTCACCGCCCACGCCGAGTAGCCTCCGGCGGCGATGATCGCCGCGCTGCTGTTCGACTTCGACGGGCTGCTCTACGACAGCGAGACCTCGGCCTATGAGGTGTGGCGCGAGCTCTACGCCGAGCACGGTGTGCCGTTCCCGCTCGCGCTCTGGCAGGCCGAGGTGATGGGTCGCCCGCCGAACACGTCGAGCTTCGATCCACTCGCTCACCTCGGCGAGCTCACCGGCGCCGCGCCCGACTCCGGCGAGACCCTCCAGCGGCTGGCCCGCCGCCGTCTGCAGCTGTTCCCCGACCGCCTGATCGTCGGCGCCTCCGACCTGCTCGCCGCCGCGCGCGTCCATGGCGTGAGGACCGCGATCGTCTCCAGCAACCACCGTGAGAACGTGCTCGCCCATCTCGCCCGCGCCGGGGTCGTCCCCGACTTCGACGCGATCATCACCGCCGAGGGCGACCCCGAGCGCGGCAAGCCGAACCCCACCCTGTATCTCGAGGCGCTCACCACCCTGGACGTCGAGGTCGCCGACGCCGTCGCCTTCGAGGATTCCCCCAACGGGATCGCCGCCGCCAAGGCCGCCGGTCTCTACACGGTGGCCGTTCCCAACGAGCTCACCCGGGGGGCGCCGGGCCTCGAGCACGCGGACCTGACGCTTGAGTCGCTGGCACATTTCACGCTCGCCGACGGCGACGCGGCACCCGCACCCACGCCCGCATGATCGAGCTGCTCGACGATCCGCAGGCGTTCGCGCGGCGGGCCGAGATCGGCGACCGCCGGATCGCCGACTTCGAGGTCTACGCGTTCACGCGGTAGCGGCCGGGGCGCGCGTGTCCGCCGCCTGCACGCGGTCGTGGACGAAGTGCAGCTTCTCGATCACCGGCTCGGGAAGGGTGAACGGGTACAGGTCCTCGCGACCCATCGAACGGTTGACGGCGTTGAGCGCGTAGGTGAGCGGCAGCCAGTTCTGCAGCAGTTCCTCAAAGGACCGTTCGCCGGCCTCCGGCTGGGGGGTGGCCTTCAGCGACCGGTCGGTGCGCACCGCTCGCGGTCCGTGGACGGTGACCCCGTACTCGGCGGCGGTCTGCACGGTGTCGCGGATGTGCAGGTAGTGAGCGAACGTCTCCGCCCAGTCCTCCCAGGGGTGCATGGTCGCGTACGCGCTCACGTAGGTCGCCTGCCAGTCCGGCGGGGTGCCGTGCTGGTAGTGGCGCTCCAGGGCCTCGGAGTAGTCCTCGCGCTCGTCGCCGAAGCGCTCGCGGCACGCCGTCCACGTCTCGTCGTCGGTGATGAGCAGCGGCTGGAAGTAGTGCCCGAGCTCATGGCGCAGGTGGCCGAGCATCGTCCGGTAGGGCTCACCGAGCTCCTGTCGGCGCTGTTCACGCCGCGCGTCGTCGGACTCGGCGAGGTCGAGGGTGACGATCCCGTCGGCGTGGCCGGTGGTCACCGGCTCGCTCTCGGATGAGAGCAGGTCGAAGTGCAGCGCCTCGGGCGAGATGCCCGGCATCCCCAGCTCCAGCAGCTGGAAGATGACCCGGCGCTTGGCCGCCTCGGTGTCGGCGAATTCGGCGAGCCCCGTCGAATCGCTGTCCGCCGGGCGGGTGCGGGTGAGCTCACACGACCGGCACAGTGCGCCGGCGCGGTCGACCATCCAGTTGCAGCGAGCCAGCCCGCGGTTCGCGCACCGGTGCAGCCCCGCGTCGGGACCCTCGAGTGCGACGAGCTCCAGCCGGTCGGGGACGATCCCGAGCGGGGTGTCGCAGTTGAGACAGCGCGTGTTCTCGAAGAACACGAGATGGCCGCAGTGGCCGCAGGAGAAGGAGAGCATGAGGACACGGAGACTAGGCAGAGCGCGACGGTCTCAAGCAGCGGGCCGGTACCCTCCTCGCCGTGTCCCCAAGTGTCCCGACGCGGCTCTGGGCCTGGTCGGGCCTCGGCCTTGCGGGCTCCCTGCTCACTGCGCTGGCCGCGCCCCGTGCGCTGTCTGACCCCGTCGTGGGCTGGTGGTATCACCCGGGCTGGCCGGGAAGCCGCGGTCTCGCGACAACGCTGGTGTGGGTGGGGATCGCGCTGCTCGCGGTCGCGTGGCTGGGCGTCGCGCTCGGCGCCCGCGGCGCCACCTCCAGCGGCGGCACCCGCGCAGGCGGCGCCCGCACCCGCGGCGAGGAGACGAGCAGCGACGCGTGGCTCACCGCCCGGCGGGCGACGGTGATCGCCGTCGTGTGGGCGCTCCCGCTCGCGCTCGCCCCGCCGCTCTTCAGCCGCGACGTCTACAGCTACCTGGCCCAGGGCACGATCCTGCACCTCGGCCATGATCCCTACCACCAGGCCCCGGTGATCCTCGCGAGCCTGGGGCACCGCCACACGCTCGCCGCCGTTTCGGCGTTCTGGCGTCATACGACCGCTCCCTACGGTCCGCTGTTCCTGGAGCTGGTGAGCCTGATCGTCCACTTCAGCGGCCAGCATCTGATCGTCGGGGTGCTGCTGTGCCGGGCGCTTGACCTGCTCGGCCTCGCGCTCGTCGCCGTGCACGTCCCGCGGCTGGCCCGGGCGCTCAACGCCGACGCCGGCCGGGGCCTCTGGCTGGCGCTCGCCAGCCCGCTCGTCCTGCTCGGCCTCATCGCCGCCGGTCACAACGACCTGCTCATGGTCGGCCTGCTCCTCACCGGAATCGCGCGCGCGCTGCGCGGTCGTCCGCTGCTCGGCGTCGCGGTGTGTGCGCTGGCGGCGACGATCAAGGTGCCGGCGCTCGTCGGCGCGGTGTTCATCGCCGTCTGCTGGGCGCGGGCGGAGACCGGGACGGCCGCACGGGTGCGCTTCGCGGTGCAGTGCGCGGTGATCGCCGTCGCCGTGCTCGCGCTCGTCACCGTCGCCTCCGGCGTCGGGGTCGGCTGGCTGTCGGCGGCCGTCTTCTCCACCCCGGCCAAGGTCCGCCTCGCGATCACGCCGTCGACGGCGGTCGGCTACACGGTCGCGTCACTGCTGCACGACGTCGGCGTGAGCGTCTCCGCGAGGTCGCTTGAGTCCGCGTTCGGCCTGGTGACGACCGCGGCGGTCGCGTGCGTGGGGCTCGGGTTGCTTGTGCGGGCGCGGATCCCGAGCCTCGTCTCGCTGCTCGGGGTCACGCTGCTGCTCGCCGCCGCGGGGGGGCCGGCGGCGTGGCCGTGGTACCTCACCTGGGGACTGCTCATGCTGTGCGCGGTGCCGGGGGCCCAGCGCTCGCCGGCGCTGCTCGTCCCGCTCGTGATCGGCGGCCTGCTCGTCAAGCCGGGCGGGGATCTCGTGCTCCCGCGGCCCACGGCGCCCGCGGTGCTCGTCGTCTATCTGCTGCTCGCGATCGCCGCGTGGGCTCGCTGGGGGCGGCCCCGCTCCCGCACGGGACTGCCCCCGTCGGCGCTGGTGCGCACATGAGCGCGGCGACCGTCCCGGCCGGATCGCCGCCCGGCCGTGCCGGAGGCCGGCAACGTCTGGGCCGCGCACCGATCACCGGCGCGGCGGTGTACATCGTGCCCGCCCTGCTCGGCGCCGCGCTGTGCCTGATCTCGCTCAACGGGCGCGGCTTCGGCTTTGACGAGGGCGCGACGATCGCGATCGTCAGCCAGCACGGCAACGCCCTGTGGCGGGGGATCGCCCATGACGGCGGCAACATGTCGGGCTACTACCTGCTCATGCACGTCCTGGTCGGCGCCTTCGGCGACGGCCCGTGGGTGCTGCGTCTGCCGTCGGTGGTGTTCGCGGCGATCACCCCCGGGCTCATCGCCGCCATCGCGGTCGCGCTCTGGGACGACCGCCGGGCGGCCTGGATCGCCGGGATCCTAAGCGCGGTGAGCCTTCCGCTCGTCTACTGGGGTCAGACGACGCGCGGCTACGCGGGCATGCTGTGCCTCGCCTGCGCGGGGATGCTCTGCTTCGTGAAGCTCGTCGACGCCGCGTCGCGTGGCGAGCGGGCCTGGCGGTGGGGGAGCGCCTACGCGCTCTGCACCGCGCTCGGCGCCTACGGCGGCTTCATTGTCGTCCTGATCGTCGTCGCCCAGCTGCTGTCACTCGTCGGCCGGCCGCGGCGGGTGATCGGGCGGGTCGCCGCGTCGGTCGCCGGGATGGTCGTGCTCTGCCTGCCGATCGCGGCGCTTGCGGTGAGCCGGGGGTCAGGCCAGCTCTTCTGGGTCCCGCGCCCCGGTCACCAGGTCGAGACCCAGGTGATGCAGGCGCTCACCTCGGCGGGCCTTCAGTCGACGTTTCATCGCGTGTTCACGACGACGCCGGGATGGATCGGAACGTCAGTGGTGCTCGTCGTGGTGATCGGGTTCGTCGTCCGCGCCCGGGGCCGGGCCGGGGACCGTCTGGGCGGGTTCGGAATGGCCCTGGCGCTGTCGTGGGCGCTCATCCCGGGGCTCGTCGAGTTCCTCGGCTCGCTCGTCTCCCAGCCGGTGTTCCTGCCGCGCAACGTGCTCGTCTCGGTGCCGGCGGTCGCGCTCGTGCTCGGGGTCGCGCTCACCGACCGGCGTCTGCCGCGCTGGGCGGCGATCGGCGGCCTTGGCCTGACGCTGTTCATCCGCGCGGTCCCGGTCGCGGACGGCTACGGCAAGGCGCCCGAGCCGTGGCGCGAGGTGACCCGTCTGGTGCTCGCCGCGGCCCGTCCCGGTGACTGCCTCACCTTCTATCCGGAGGACGGTCACAACGCGTTTGACTACTACGTCCTGCAGGCTGGTGCCCGCCACCGCGCCCCGCGGGCAGTGCTGCCGGACGTGCCCTGGACGACGACGCGTCCGTTCGTCGAGCTCTACCCGACGCTCTCCCCGGCCCGGATCGCCGCGTTGCGGGGCGGCTGTCGGCGGATGTGGCTCGTGTCAAGCCACGAGGGCCAGACGCGGGGTCCGCAGCTGTCGCGCCGGCATCTGCGGCGCTGGTATGCACTGCGCAGCGGGCTACGGCGCGCCTTCGGTCCCGGGGACTTCAGGACCGAAGGGTGGGCGAGCGCGATTCACATCGAGCTCTTCGCCGCTCGCCGTACCCGTCGGTGAGATGCGGCCGCTCAGTCACCCTCGTCGACGTCGGTGTCGTCGACGGGGTGATCTTCTGAGTCGGGCAGCATCCCGTTGACCAGGCTGGCTTCGAGCTGCTCGGTGTCCAGCAGCGGTGAGTGCTGCCGGGCATCCTTGCGGTTCTTCTTCTCCAGCTTGCGCTCACGCATGCGACTTTCGCGCATGAGCTTGGCCATGGTGGTTTTCTTCTTGCCGCTCGAGGGCATCTGATCGACGCGCGCGAGGCGCGCAGACTAGAGCTTCTCGACGTTTGCCGCAGCGGGACCCTTGGGGCCCTGCTCGGCTTCGTAGCGCACCTTGGCGCCCTCTTCCAGCGACTTGAAGCCGCCGCCCTGAATGGCCTTGTGGTGGACGAACAGGTCCTTGCCGGAATCATCGGGCGTGATGAATCCGTAGCCCTTCTCGTCGCTGAACCACTTCACTGTGCCTGTAGGCATGCTTCCTCCGTGGGTATATGTACTGCGAAAACGCGGAGGGTGCAACGAGGCAACGACTGCGATGACGCGGACACGTGTCCGGCCGAGCGAACGCTCGGCCCTGATGGCGGTCACTGTAGCGCACCGCGGGCGTGGCGGCGATCAGGGGCGCAGCACGTGCGCGTAGAACGTGAGCAGGCTGAGGCCCGCGAACAGGATCAGGTTCACCGCCACGAGCAGCGGGAATCGCTTGGGAGGGATCCAGCGTGCGAGCAGCACGAGCATCGGGAAGGCGGTGATCATCAGACGTGGGTTGGGTGGCACGTACTGGGAGGTGAACGCGAGGTAGGTGATCCCGAGCGTCCACACGATCGCCGGCAGCGACAGCTCCCGGCGCGAGCGCCACAGCAGCCACAGCTCGACGAGCATCACCACCGCGCCGACGGTGCCGACGACGAGGTTCAGGTTGATCGTCGGATGGTTGAAGTGCGTGGGGTCGAACCCGGGCACGACTCGGTTGAACTGGTTGACGAGCGCGAAGAGGTTGGTCTTCTCACCCCAGCCGCGGCTCTGGGCGATGAGGCTCGCGAACGGGTTGCCCGTCCAGATCCACAGGAACGTGAAGAACGCGCCGACCCCGGCTGCCGACATCACCGCGGTGAGCAGGCTCGCCCTGAAGTCTCGCGAGCGTGGGCCATGGCGCCAGAGCTCGCGCAGCGCACACACCCCACAGACGACGCCGAGCACCAGCCCGACGGGCTGCACCGCGGTCCCGAGCCCGGCCATCACCCCCGCCAGCACCCAGCGGCGGCGCTCCAGAGCCCAGATGCAGATCGCCGCCAGCGGCATCAGCAGACCCTCGGAGTAGACCATCGAGAACACGACCGAGCCGCAGAAGAAGACGAACAGGACGGTCGCTCGGCGGGCGGTTGCGCGGTCCCACCAACCCTCGGCGAGCCGGTGCACGAACACCGTGGCGACCAGGCCACCCACGCCCGAGATGAGCACGCCGGCGAACGTCGAGGCCCAGATCTGGTCGTGGCTGGTGACGAGCTGGATGATCGGGGAGACGAGATAGATCGCGATCGGGTACAGCGGGAAGAAGCCCAGGTTCGTCTGATGAAAGGAGACGTGGTCCGGGTAACCGTGGTTGGCCACCGCCCGGTACCACAGGCCGTCCCAGTTGGCCAGTTCGGTCTGCAGCGGCCGATGGTTGAAGGCGTCGAGCAGCACGGCGACGAGGATCAGCATCACCCGCGCGGCGATGTAGATGACGGTGATCCACAGCAGCTCGCGGCGCATGTCGCTGGAGAGTCGGCGCACGGGGCCGCCGGTGCGCTCGCGGACGCGGTTCAGCGACGGTCGCGGAGTCGGCGGTCGCCGGGGCATCCGGCGCGGGGGGGCGACGGTGCCCGCCGACGGAGACAGGGTCACCGCGGAGTGCGTGCCCTCGCCGGGGAGGTCGTTGGGGTAGGGGCCAACGGCCTCGGTCGTGGCGGTCACGCGGACGGAGTTTATGGGGCCGATCATCAGCAACGAGTTAACGATCGCGGCCAGGGCTCCCGACGGCGGTGAAGGCCGTCATACTCAGGGTTGTGTCGTCCGCCCTCATCAGCGAGGCGCTCGCCCCGTTGCGTTCCGCGTCGCGCGAGACCGCCATCCTGCTCGACATCGACGGCACGCTCGCGCCGATCGTCGAGCATGCCGCGGACGCCCATGTTCCGGAATCGACCCGTCAGCTGCTGATCGCCGTCGCCGATCGCTACGGCATGGTCGGCTGCGTCTCGGGACGCCGCGCCTCCGAGGCCCGCGCGATGGTCTCGATCGGGACGATCACCTATCTCGGCTCCCACGGGGTCGAGATGCTGCGCTCCGGCTGGACCGAGGCCCGCCTGGACGGTGCGGTTGCGGACTGGGCCCGCCAGATCCAGGAGTTCGGCCGCGACGCCGACACTGCCGCCGTGCGCCGCCTGCGCGTGCGGCTGGAGGACAAGGGCGCGATCGTCGCCTTCCACTGGCGCGGTGCGCGGGATGAGACCGCGGCCTATGAGGCCGTGCAGGACATCGCCGCCCGCGCCGAGGCGGCGGGTCTGTTCACCCATTGGGGACGCAAGGTCCTCGAGGTTCGCCCGCCGGTCCCCTTCGACAAGGGCGCCGGCATCCGCCGGCTGCTCGCCGAGGCCGGGTCGCAGATCACCAACGCGCTGTACGTCGGGGATGACCGCACCGACCTGGACGCCTTCCGCGCCCTCGCCGAGCTCGTCGACGAGGATCGCCTCACGCATGCGGTTCGGGTCGGGGTCGCCTCCGAGGAGGGCCCACCGCAGATCGTCAGCGAGGCGGATCTCGTCGTCGACGGTCCAGAGGGCGTGCGGGAGCTGCTCACCCTGCTCACCGCGCCCGCCGACTGATCGGTGCGCTTCGCGGAGTTCCTGCGGATCACCGTGATCATGAGCGCCGCCGGGGCGAGCCTGCTGGCGGCGGTCACGGTGATCGGCCTGGCGGTCGGCGTCGGCGATGCGACCGTCGTCGCCGTCGCGGCCGGATGGTGGGTGGCGGCCGCGCTGATCGGCGTCTGGCTCGGCCGCCGGGCCCAGACCTCACCGCCGATCGCCACGCTGCTCGCCGACGCGCGCACGGGGCGCAGCCTGCCGGAGATGAACCCCGCCCGGACGATGCTCAACCGTCTGTGGCCGCTGCTGGTGTGCTGTGTCGCGGCGGCGGCGGTCGGCGTCCTGGTGCCCCAGGTGCCGGCGATCGCCGCCGGGTTTGCGATCATCTGGGCGCTCGCCTGGCGCCGCCAGTCCTCGGCGGTGACGGCGATCGAGAACCGCGACGGCGCCCGCTTCTACATCGAGCGCACGTCGCCGCTGGCCCCGATCCGGCTGGTGCGCACGCCGGGCTTTCGCACGCTGGACCCGGACGTCGCAACCGACGTCGTCAACGGCCGCCGGCCGGCCTGATGGGCGCCGCGACCCGCACCGACCTGCTCGTCGTCTCGGTCGGGGGCACGATCGGCTGGGGCTACAGCGCCGGCGAGCTCACCGCCGCCTGCCGGCGCGCCGGCGTCGAGGTCATCCCCGTCGTCGCCCAGGCCCCACGGGAGGTGCGCACCTACATGTTCACCGACCTGCTGCAGGCGAGCGCCGCGCGCAAGGCGACGTTGATCGCGCTCGCCGAGCACCGTCCCGACGCGGTCATCTACTGCTCGATGACGGCGGCGCTGCTGTGGCCGCGGCCCGGCGCCGTGTGGCTGGACGCGACCGCGGCCGAGAATCGTCCCGGCCGCCACGGGCTCTGGCAGCGTCCGCTCGAGCGCCGGCGCCTGCGGGCCGCCTCGCTCGTGCTCGGCTGCTCGCCGGCGGCGACCGCCCGGGCTTCACCGGCGGTGGCGGACCGGACGATCGTGGTGCCGATCCCGGTGCAGGCCTCGGGGCCGATCGACGGACCGCGGGACATCGACGCCGTCACCTATGTCGCGGATCCCGACAAGCGGCGGCTGTCGCTCGTGCTCGCGGCGTGGCGAGCGGCGCGGCGGGAGGGTGAGACGCTCGTCGTCACCGGGCTGCAGCGCCCCGACGAGCCGGGGGTCCGATACGTGGGACGCGTCGACGGCGAAGCCTTCCGCGCGCTGTTGCGACGGGCGCGCCTGTTCCTCGCCGCCCCGCGGGCGGAGGAGTACGGGATCGCCGCCCTGGAGGCGCTCGCCGACGGCGCCCAGCTCGTGAGCACCCCGGTCGGGATGGGTGCCTACCCGGCGCTCGCGATCGCCCGGGAGCTCGACCCGCGGCTCGTC